>DOFS01000334.1:0-2920 GCA_003523945.1 Nitrospiraceae bacterium
ACTTAATATTCGCAACCGAGACGGTGGGATCCAGCTTAAATGTTAAATGATCATCGATATGAATGGAGGCCAGTCCCATTCCCGATTGTGAGCTGGCATCGGGAGTCGTCGAGGTCACTTTAAGGGCGAGTGTTCCAGTCGCTAAATTGGCTGTGGCAAAAGCAGAGCCGGCTTCACCATCCGGTCCGATCACTGGACCCGTGTCTAATTGGATTTCAGTACGTCCATTTTCCTCGGCAACTGAATCCCCCCCAATCGGCCCTGATACACCAATCTCGATTTTATAGGCGAGACCTTGTGACGGAAGAAATATGCAAACCATTCCTACCAGGATGAGAGCCCTGAGGGTCCTGGTCAGACCAGTTACGTGGGTTATTTCGTGCTTGGACATCAGTTGATTTGACATAAGTGATTACATGAGCAACGCTGACTACCCTTATCGGATAGACAACTCCATTCTTAAAATTCGTGTGGCACAGTCCAGATCTTCCCTCCCTCGCCATTTCTGTATTCTCTCAAGACTCCTTAAAAACGTTGGAATTTCTCCCTCGCATAGAACACCAATAGAGGCATTCCCCTATTATTTTCCAAAGGCCATTTCCTATGCGGAGATCAAATTCAGGGAGTGTTGAATAATAATATCCATGGGCAAATTGACCCACAGGCACGTGGCATATCAGAGGCTCGGGGCGGTTCAAAAAAGCATGTCCTGAGCCTTTCGAAGGGTTCGTCCAGCAAGGCCACAGTCATTTTTGCGCGCAGAGCGTACTTCCAGTACGTGAGCACGGAATAATGGCGAGAACGCCGCTGGCGGCTTTTTTCAACAGCCCCATTCAAGAATCATCAGCAGGAGCCAATGGTTCTCGAAGCTCAGGCCTCCCTTCTACAAAACCTCAACCGAAAGTTATGGAAATTCCTGGTTAAAAAAAGGAGGGATCAACACCGATGTTTGTTTCTTCGAGCGGGAGAAGAGAAATTAGGCTTGAGCTAAAAGAGGTATGGCGTCATCCTACCCGGAATAGTTTTATCTCGAAGGAGGGTACATAACCCGGAAGAAAACATTTTTATAAATTGTCAGGAGGAGGAAGAACAAACCATTCACCCAGAAGAGGAAACGCAACAAAACAATAAAAAAAAGAGATGCGTCTCGAAAAACGAAATTGGCAATAGGCATTGACTACACAGAAGAGCAGTGCGAGAACCTCCTCATAAACAAGGGCAGACCTCTTCCCGGATTCTCAAGAGAACAAGATGGGGCAACTGAGCCTCTATCCAGCACTCATGTATTTACAACATGACCTCACATTTCACAGGATTCATTGCCCCCGACTGCACACAATATTTCCACATAAAATGTGAGGAAAGATTTTTTCATAACAAAAGCCTCACACCCGAAGATGTGAGGCTTTTATCAAGAGGCAAGATATTGTTTTACCGCGTATACCTGAGGGATAGCCTTCTGTTGAAACTGCCGGACTGCCAGCCCACCTTGCTCTGATTTTACTAAAACAACTGTCCCCGGCGGACCTACAATGAAACCATCACTCTCATTTTTGCGATGACGGTTTGGCCTTCAGCATCAAACAATGTCACATCAGATCATCCTATTGTATTTCCCAGTCAGTGGAAGTGCCGCGCGGGAATTTAGTATCCATGACATCTTTCCCGTTCATTAACCACAGCGCCACTGCGCCACTCGCCCGATTCTGCCAAATGACGTCATCCTGCCCGTCCGCATTCACATCACCCATACCGGTGATCTGCCAGTTCAGGGGCACGCCACCAGGAAATCCGACAAAGGCCACTGTGGGACCGTTCATAATCCAGATAGCCACCGAACCATTGAGTTTATGGTGCCAGACGATATCGGCCGTACCATTGCCATCCACATCACCAATTTCCTTGATGACATAATTGAGAGGCGCACCCCCTGGAAATCCAGTCGACGTGTGGGTCAAGCCGTCCATAAACCACACCGCCACCGCGCCGGTTGTCGTATTTCGCCAAACGACATCGTCTTTTTCATCGGCATCCACATCACCGACACCGACGACTTCCCATTGCACAGGCGCACTCCCAGGGAAGCCCGAACGGGCAATAGTCGCCCCATTCATAAGCCAGATAGCCAATGAACCGTTGACCTTATTGTGCCAGATAAGGTCCGCGGTTCCATTGCCATCCACATCACCGATTCCTTTGATCACATAATTGAGGGACGCACTCCCAGGGAAACTAGTCGAGGTGTGGGTTAACCCATCCATGAACCACACCGCCACAACACCGGTGGTCGTATTTCGCCAAATCACGTCGGCCTGGCCATCCGCATTCACATCGCCCGTCCCCATAATCTGCCAATTCGATGGGACTCCACCCAACACACCGGTAGTGGTCACCGCAGCATCCTTCATGAGCCAGCCCACCACAAGGCCATTGAGACTATTTCGCCAAAGCAGATCTGCCGTTCCGTCAGCGTTCAAATCGTTGGATAATCTTCTTGCACCGGCATTATTCGCAGTAATGGTCAGATCTGAACTTGGTCCGAACTCACCGTCCGTCGCGGTCAACCGCAAGACGTATGTGCCCGCTTCGCTGAAACTGGCTGTCGTACTCAGATCAGACGCATTAGCAAAGGTCACCGTCCCCGGCCCGCTCACTTTGCTCCACGTGCTCGTCACCGTCCCCGGCGTGGCCGGCAGACCATCATCCGTCACCGTGCCACTCAGGGCAGCAGTATTCGGTAACGCAATCGTAATTGAAGGCCCCGCATTTACCACCGGCGGTTGATTGCCTGGTGGATTCTGAGTAAACGTGGCCGTCACCGTCCGTGCGGCCGTCATACTCACCGTACAAGTGCCAGTGCCAGTGCCATCACACCCGCTCCCGCTCCAGCCCGCAAACGTCGAGCCTGCAGTCGCCACCG
>DOFS01000334.1:3033-3439 GCA_003523945.1 Nitrospiraceae bacterium
CCACCGCCGTCAGCGTCACCGAGGTCCCATTGGCATAGCCCTCGGTACAGTCATTCCCGCAAGAGATGCCCGCGGGATTACTGGTGATCGTCCCACTGCCTGTCCCGGCCTTCGTAACCGTTAGGGTCTCTTGCATGGCCGTAAATGTAGCCGTCACCGCCCGCACCGCCGTCATACTCACGGTACACGTGCCCGTGCCCGTACACCCGCTGCCACTCCAGCCCGCAAACGTCGACCCTGCAGTCGCAACCGCCGTCAGCGTCACCGACGTCCCATTGGCATAGCTCTCGTTGCAGTCGTTCCCGCAGGAGATGCCCCCGGGATTACTGCTGACCGTCCCACTGCCCGTCCCGGACTTCGTCACCGCCAGGGTCTGTTGCACGGCCGTAAATGTGGCCGTCACCGC
>DOFS01000334.1:3573-3766 GCA_003523945.1 Nitrospiraceae bacterium
ACGATACACGTGCCCGTGCCCGTACACCCGCTCCCACTCCAACCCCCAAAGGTCGAGCCTGCAGTCGCCACCGCCATCAGCGTCACCGAGGTCCCATTGGCATATTCCTGGGTACAGTCATTCCCGCAGGAGATGCCCCCAGGGGTGCTGGTGACCGACCCACTGCCCGTCCCGGCTTTCGTGACCGTCAGCG
>DOFS01000202.1 GCA_003523945.1 Nitrospiraceae bacterium
CAGGAATTGGACCGTAACCTTCGGCGTTTCACCTCTCTCCTATGAGTTTTGTGCGTTCATCAGGCACACTTGATCTTTTCACCAGAGGTGGAACATTTTTTTCGAACTCCGTATTGCCGTTACTTTCGCGTAGGTCTTGTGGTCGGGTCTCGCTAATACAACGCTGAAATCCTTCCTAGTCTACTAGTGTGCTTTGGGGGAAGTTGATTTCAACCCAGTAGTTCATACTGGAAAAATTCTCGCCATTGGCCTGTCACACATGAGAAAAGGGAAGTATTACTTATGGGTAGCACTCTGTTCTCTCACGATTATTTGCAATAATTCTTTAGCCCGCAGTTCAACGCACCGACGTTCGTTGATCCAAGTGGAAAAATTCCATTATTTCACTTCCCCCACAAACATCGAAATGTCCAACCTCCTTCGAGAGGTCTCACCTTTAAACATTAAGCCTTTTCGTTCTGGTGCATCCCCTCGTTCTCCGACATGCTGGGTAAAGGTCTGCGCAACTAAGCTGGATCCGAGAAAGACCGTATGTTTGCCGTATCGCCCGCGCAACGTATCAATGGTATGATAGATCCGTTGAAACATTTCAATGTGGAGGGGAGGATCAAACAGGTTCAGTTGAAGATTTCCATCTTCGTGTAACTTCCCTAGCATGACGCCCGTGGACCGATACTGCAACATTGGCGAAAACAGTTGGTCAAACAGCGGTCGTAATGCATGAATCACTTCATGCGAAAACGCTGTCGGTCTGCTAAAACTGATTTCTAACCCAACATCCCGAAAATCCTGCGTCCGCAGTAAACAGATCGCACTCCCAGCGACCAGATGATATCGCCGTATCTTCATACACGCGTTCTCGATGTTTTTGGGCAGTTGCGAAAAGACAAATCCTCGATCGTTGGAGGGTGGTGAAAAGGTTTTGAATTTCTGCACCGACTGATAGGTCTCTTTTTCTTTCGTCTCTAAGGGCAGAACACTGATCCCGCGTAATTCCTGCCAAATTTCGTAAAAAGGTTTGGTCAGATGCTGTTGGATCCATCTCTCCGAAAGCTTGGCAAACTCTAACGCGGTGCGAATCCTGTTTTTGGCTAAATAGGCGGTGGTCTGTGCCCCGATGCCCCAGATTTTTTCAATGGGGAGTGTGCGCAAATACCGATGAATCTCCCATCACGGAATACAGGTCAAACCAGATGGCTTTTCCCATTTTGACCCAAGCTTCGCGACCACCTTTGTCGGCGCCAACCCCACAGAAAAGGTAAAGCCTAGTTCAACATCGAGGGCGTGTTTAATCCGTTCCGCAATCTGTTGATACGACCCTTTGAGTGGTCGCTGCAATCCGGTGATATCCGCGAAACATTCATCAATACTGTACCCTTCGACTTCTGAGGTATACCGCCGCACAATCGAGAACATGCGTTTCGACAAGAGACTATAGGTTTCAAAATCTGAGGGAAGCACTACCACCTGCGGACAGAATCGCTTAATCTCCGAGAGACGCATACCACCGGTTACGCCACAGGCTTTCGCCTCATAACTCATCGACGCCGCAATCCCTCGTTCCTTCCCTGTGACAACTGGTTTTCCTTTGAGCGCCGGATCGCGCGATTGTTCAACGGCCGCAAAAAACGCATCGCCATCAATATGCAAAATCGCTTTAGGCAGATGCTGAATGGTGAGGGGGGACTCCATCTCAATATTTGCGAATCACGGCCGTCACGATTGCCGCAATCCGAATCTCTTCCTTCGGCACAATCGGGTGATATTTTCTATTGGCCGGTTCTAAGGTGACCTTTCTTCCTCTTTTCCGATAGGTCTTCATCGTCCATTCCCCATCGACTTCAGCAATGACTATTTCTCCTGACTTCGCGTGTTCCCGACGCTCTACCAACACCAAATCGCCAGGCATAATGCCGGCGTCAATCATCGAATCGCCTTTGACCTTTAACATGTACGTGGAGTCCTTGTTACTGCCTAAGTATTCCTCAAGACTGATTGTATCCAGCAGTTCTTCTTCTGCGGGTGAGGGATAGCCGGCAATGACCGTGCCGAGCCATGGAATCTCATGAAAATATTTGGTGGGTAATAACCGGCCTCCCGCGTCTTTGGCTAAGCGGCCTTGTTCAATCAGTTTGTTGACGAGTTTCGACGCAGGGCTCTTGGATCGATAACGCATCAATTGCGCGATTTCTTGATACGACGGCATCCGGTGATGCCGACGATAGAATCCCACAATCTTGGCAAATGACGTTGTTGGGGTTCGCATGGGGGAGGAATAGTAAGAGAACGATCGTACTCCTGTCAGCAATGGCGGAAAAATGCGTGGGAAATCAATGGTAAGAGCTTGATTGTTAAGCCAGATCCAGTATTCTCTTGTTGTCGACTGAGTTTAGGAGTTGGTGCGAAAAGCTCAGAAAGTAGGTAAGTGATCGAGAAAATGTAACACTTCGTTTAGAAGTAATGTTACATTTTGACAAGTTGACCGAAATCAAACGAGAAGAAATCATTCGGTCAAATATTCAACTATCATGACAGCGCTATAGATATATTATCTAACAAATTGATGGACATGGACTTTGTACACTGTGCCGTTTTGCTCTGCAGCAAACAAAGCCACTCATCATAGACGCTATTATTACCTGAGGATGTTCCATGGAAATTCTGGACAAAGAGTTTAGGAAGATGTTGGCAGAAAAGTTAGAGCAGTATCCTGATAAAGGTGATGAGCTGGATATTGAAGGAATTATTTCTGATGTGACACCTGAAGCCGTAAATCTAATTAAAGACTCCCTGATGAATCGAGCACAAGAAATGCTTGCTGAAAAACGCAAAATTTCGAAGGAATTCGAGCAACGGAATATAAAGAAGTGGGCCGAGGCCTTCGATATTCTAGAAACTCATATCGTGGTCTGTACTGAGGTTGGTGAGGAGTTTAACAACTCATACAGGCCTAAGGCGGTTGAAAATGACGACCTAGTTTTTGATCTTGTTGTTAGGCACCATAATAGAGCATGCCATATATCTCAAGAGATATTGTGCCTTTTAAAGTCAGGCTATGCTGATGCAGCTCATGCGCGATGGCGGGCGCTTCACGAAGTAAATGTTACAGGAATGTTTATAGCAAAACATGGTCAAGAATGTGCCGAGAGATTCTATTTCCATAATGTTGTTGATTCATATAACGGTATGATTGAGCACCAAAAATACGAAGAACGTTTGCAGGAGAAGGCGCCTACTCAAAAAGAAATTGATGAGTGTAAGGAACAATATGATGTATTCATAGAAAAATATGGCAAAAGGTTTTCAGGCCACTACGGCTGGGCATCCTACATTTTTCCAAATCATAAACGTGTCGGTTTCGCAGCTCTCGAAAAGGACGTAAGCCTAGATCACATGCGGCCGTACTACACGTGGGCGAGCCAGAATATACATGCTGGTTCAAAAGGAATGAGAAATCGACTAGGTTTATGCGAGACGAAAGAGGATGTCTTGCTTGTTGGACAAAGTAATTCGGGCATGACAGATCCGGCCCATGCCACGGCCATTAGTCTTTGTCAGGTCACATCAACGCTCTTGGTACTAAAGCCTACTTTGGACCATATAATTTTAATGAAAGTAATGGTTGATTACGAAAATGAAGTGGGTGAGACCTTCCTGAAGGTAGGTCAAGAAAATTCATAACAAGGCCATGAAGCATCGCACCCTTAGGACGATGAAGCTCGCTTCGCTCGGTCGCCCATGGCAACGTTAGAGCAAAAAATGTAACCGAATTCTCCATTCCGTAACAACCAATCACAATTCAAGGTAAAATCCCCTCATGTGTGGTCGCTATACCCTCAGAAAATCGGGAATCGAACTCGCCGCTCCAAAGACGATGGTTCGATCGAGAATCAAACCCCGTTTTAACATTGCGCCCAGTCAGCAAATTCCGGTTTTTCGTGTGGGATTGGAAAGCCAACTTGAGTACCTGACCATGCAGTGGGGGTTGGTTCCTGCCTGGGCCAAAGAATCGAAGTCCAGTTACAGCATGATTAATGCGCGGGCCGAGACGGTTCGAACTAAGCCCTCATATCGAGGACCATTTAAAAACAGACGGTGCCTCATATCTACAGACGGCTGGTTCGAATGGCAAAAACACGACCAAGGCCCCAAACAACCCTACTTCTTTCATCTCTCCGATGCGGAACCGTTTTTCTTTGCTGGTCTTTGGGATCACTGGGAAGGCAAGGAGGGGGAAGAAGCAATCGATTCCTGTACGATCATTACCACGGACGCCAATCTGATTGCTGAACCGATCCATCAACGTATGCCGGTGATTCTCAGTTCAAAGGACTATGACGCATGGTTAGATCCTACCTATGAGAACACAACCCAGCTCGAACAACTTCTCATCCCATATTCCTCAAACAAACTCACCTGTTATGCCGTCAGTTTAGTCGTTAATAATGCGCGCTATGACGGACAAAATTGCGTTGTGCCTCTAGAGTAACACCCGTGTATAAGAGTTTCCTGTGGCTCCTGAAGCCTAGCGCTGTCCCTTCGGTTTCAGTGGGATAGTGTCCAATGCGCGTTGAAGATTGTCGAGAGGATTCGGCGGGTGAGGTCTCTCTAGGGACTCAGTGTGAGGAGGCGACGTTTGTGGTACATCGAGTGGGAGAGGATCCTGAGGGAAGGGAACCTGTGAAGATGACGTGGGAGGTTTCTCTGACTTACTGCGTTTCATTCGAGCAACTAAGCCCTCGAGGAGAATTTCTTTTACCACGTTATTTCTTCGCCGTGCGGGGATACCGGTAATTAAATCGTGGAGCTGGCAATCGGCTGAGTTGTATTTGGAGAGATAAAGGTACAAACGAGGCTTCATGGGGTTACGCCTTCATGTATGGTTCGGTGGATGTGTCGAGTTGCTGCCATTGTGCATATTGCAGGTATCCCTTGACGTTGGCGAAGGTCGCGTCTTCTAAAAACAGGGAATTGGGGTAGAGGGCCTTGAAGGCGTCTTGCAGGACGGCACTACCACCCCCACAAAAGACGATCTCATCGAAGCCTGACGCACGGTTATCCCACAGGCGCGTCATCTCCTGCTGAATCCGAGCAACAAAGTCTTTGAAGTCGGATCGAAGGACCTCGTTCACATCATCGTGATTCAGGGTCGTCCCTCGGACATGGAGTGGTTTGACCTGTCGAAGCGCCCAGTCGATCTCGTATGGGTCGATCGTGCGACCAAGTTTTTGGCTGACGGTCTTGGCCGCCTTCTGAAACAGTGTTCCAATGCCCATCACGAGGCCGCCCGAAGAGCGAGGAAGAAATTGGGTTCCGGACATACCAATCAGTTCGGTGGTCCGCATACCAATATCCACGAGGGCGATCCGGCATCCGTGTAAATCCGGATATTGCTTCAACACATAGCAATAGGCGCCGATGCCTTGCGAGAGCACGTCGACACGTTTCGCTCGGAGAATCGATTTCACTAAGGCTTGAACCTGCGCTTGCGCTTTCGTGACGGTGTAAATGTGCAGAGGAAGTCCTGTTACGAGGTATGAGCTGGGAGGAATGTGTCGAGACGCAAAGGCCACTAGCGCCTTGTAGGCGGGTGAGACCCACCAGGAATCGTACTGCTCTTGAAACCGAAAGGCGGCTGTCACAGCATCCTCTCCGACTTGGTACTGTTGCCCCTCAAGGTCGACCACGTTGCCTTGATCTCCTAAAGTCAAGGAAATCGAGGTGGGCTCGATCGGGGAGACGACCGATGGGTAGGTCACCACGCGATCGTCCCAAGCGATCTTGACATAGCCGTAGCCGACATCAAGTCCAATCAGCGTCGGTGGGACAGGTGGACAAGATTTCTTCGTCTTATTGGTTTGAGATTTTGAGTTTGAGGGTTTCGTTTGAGTGTTTAGGTTCATCATGAGACTCCTTCTTGGACGTAAAAGTAAACAACGGTGAAAGCATTTGCTTACTGGAGTACTACGCGAGAAGGCTCAAAGTTAGGGGGCGAATTGGGTGACTAATTGGGGGGTCAATTGGGTGACCAATTGGGGGCAAATTGGGAGGGTAAAAATGGATGAAATTTACGTAAGAACCCTGTATGTTGTGTGCGCAGTTCTGTGCGAATCTGTGCGGACATAACAATATATAAGATATATGTCCCTCACTCTGCACAGCGTTCGAGAGAGCGTAGTACTGCGGTAAGAGAAAAATCAGCGAGCCACTGGTGTTTGAATGTACCGCAAACAAGGATGATCAAACATGAACAGCGGAACTCAAGACAAGTCCGGTATCGCTGAAGCCTTCTGGGATGAATTCGGAGTGCTCATGAATAAGATCAAAGATGAGGCACCGGATCTTCTCCCTCGATGTTATGAGCACCTCAGTCAGTATATTGAGGATCAGTATCGGTGGGAATCGTTGGAGATGCGAATTGAAGAAGTCTTCCGGCGTCATCCTGAATGGACCCCACGAAGAATGGCTGAGCACATCCGATATTATCAGCGCATACCGAATTCCATGAGGCCACTTCTTATTAAGCGAGCGCAAAAGGTCAAGAATCGTCTCCGGATGCGGCGTTTGCGTCAGGATGACGTGGACGATGGGGACAGTGAAGCATGACAGAATCACGACATTCAGAAAACGGGTGTCATGTTCTCGGGCTGAAAGGCGTCCTCGTGCTGTATCAACGGGGCATGGAGTCATTTCTTCAGCGTGAGAACCACATGCTGCCTGTCATGATCCGAGGCATTGTGCTACAGAAAAAATTTCGAGAGCAACCCCGTGGCCCGTGGCAATATTTTACCATCGAAGAGGAAGGGATTAGTCTGGAGGCCAGGGCACAATCCACGATCGATCTTCCATGGAATCGAGAAGTTCAGTTAATGGTGTTGTTAGGGATCGCAGGCTGGATGCAAAATCGACTCGTCCCACAGCTTGAGGTCCTTAGTGTACTGCGAGAGGAAGGCCGGCGGAGAATCAGCCCGGATGAGCGACTCACCAAATGGCAGGCCGCCATTCGGCAGCCCAAACGAGACGTCGAAAGTGTGTTTGCGTCTCACAATCCATTGGTCCTTATCGTGACATCAGATATTGGTGAAGCTTGGACAGATGTGACCGCACCCCTGACCGAGTATCGAGAGTTCATTCGCTTACAACGAGCCCCCGTCAGAGTGTCTGATCCGCAAGCCGTTGGTCAGGTGCTCCAGCACGCATGGCAGAAACAACCAACGCCTGAACTGATCATTTTGACTCGGGGAGGTGGCGACGCTGTCGTGAATCTCGATAACGATGAACTTCTCCAACTGGTCACACAGCGACCGATTCCCATTGTCACCGCCATTGGCCACACACGGGATCATCTTATTCTCGATCAAGTCGTCGACAAATCCTTTGCGACTCCTCGAGATTGCGGTCTCTGGCTACGGGACGGGCTAGCCCGTGCACGTCGTCGACACCAGGAGACCATCGACGCCAAAGAGCGGAAGGCCCATCAGCAGCTTCTGGTACTGACAGGTCAACATAAGCAACTGCAGAAAGAACTCCGTCGAGCCCGTCGGCAGACGGTCGCACTAGTTATTCTGTTCGGTGCGGTCTTGCTCACGTTCGCATACCTCTCCCAGGGCTTTCCGTGATCACATACTTCTAAGCCCTGCCCGCAAAGCGGGCCTCTTCTTTTTTATTCGGGGAGAATAAGGGTATGAGGAAGCTTACGTTTCCTGACCATCAAGAGCATGTGAGCTGTGCCGCGAGACTGACCATCCCAGAACAGGAAGACGTGATAGGGATCAGCCTGTTCAACGACTTCCTTGAGCATGTCAGTATTTCGTTGCATGCCTGCTGATCTGCCATAGGTCTCCCACCGTGCAGGACGATGAAGCACGGTGGCTCCACACTGTTTCGCCTCTTCTGCACACCAGGTATCGACACCTCGGGCTCCTCCATGCAGGAGTGTGTCAGTCGATTGAACAACTCTGCGTATCGTCTCCCGGACGAGGGACTCATCGGGAAAGTCTCGACTGCCAGAGACGAGATACCACATCATGGTCCTCCTTGGTTGGAGACAGCTAGATCCTTTTAGGGCAACAGAAAGAAAAGAACCTGGTGCTCCTGCGCCCAAGTGTCATGCGGTCTTGGCCAACATCACCCGCGCCCATCACCAAAGCGTTCTGGCCACTGCTTCACAGCAAAATCAATGATCAAATGCGTATGACAGAACCACCCATCGCGACAGTAGCACAACAACGTCGCCTGCTCGTGTTGCGCTAATGCATCCCAAACCTCAGCCTTCACATTCGCCAAAATCGTCTGGTACTGATCTGTGTACTGAGTTTCTGAGGTTTGGCCATCTTTGACCCCCATGACCATGGCCCATGTGGGCGCGAATGCTTTCCATATGCCTTTCGCCGATTTGACGGTCGTATCAATACCCCCGGCCTTCCCAATTTGTGCCCGACGCAAGATCGTCATCACGTCCTCCCTTTGCG
>DOFS01000252.1 GCA_003523945.1 Nitrospiraceae bacterium
CGGGTTGTGGAAAAACCACGGTTGGCCGGTCTATTCTCAGGTTGATGGAACCGACGGCGGGAACGGTAACCTTCGAGGGAAAAGATGTGTTGGCGCTCTCTTCGAAGGAGTTACGGCAGACACGTCGCCGGATGCAAATCATTTTTCAGGACCCGTATAGTTCACTCAATCCCCGCATGACCATCGGGGCCATTGTGGCGGAGCCGCTCAAGATTCATGAGATTGCCAAAGGCCAGGAACTGCAGGATCAAGTGAATCAGTTGTTTGTTCGTGTGGGTTTGCGGCCGGAGCATCAATCCCGGTATCCGCATGAATTCTCAGGCGGCCAACGCCAGCGTGTGGGCATTGCGCGTGCCCTTGCGCTCAATCCAAAGTTCATCGTCTGTGATGAAGCCGTGTCGGCACTGGATGTCTCCATTCAAGCGCAAATCCTGAATCTACTTCGTGACCTCCAGCAGGAATTCCATCTCTCCTATTTGTTTATCACGCATGATCTCAATGTGGTGCAATACCTTGCCGACCGGATCGCGGTCATGTATGTGGGCAAGTTTGCGGAAGTCGCGCCTGCTGAGGATCTCTTTGCGACCCCCAAGCATCCCTACACGCAGGCATTGCTCTCTGCCAATCCAGTTCCCGATCCAACAGCACCACCCAAGCGCATCATCCTTCCCGGCGATGTTCCCTCGCCGTTAAATCCTCCAGCCGGATGCCGGTTTCATCCCCGTTGCCCAGAAGTCATGGATGTCTGCAAAACAGTAGAACCAACGTTGACTCAAATCGGTCCTCCAGAAAAAGGCCACCAGGTCTGGTGCCATCTGTATCCTTAATCAAGCTCGGACACAAGCGTTGCCTGTCTAACAAGCACGCGTTTTGTAAAAATTTAATTTGTCTGTTCAGGTCTCGAACGAACTGGTAATGAACCTGTTCGGCATTACTCACCGGGTCATCCTGAAACCACGGCGAAGGATCTGTGCCCAGGTGCAGAGCCAGGGCCAAGCGTGGGCTCACATCTTTTTTTCTGAATCGTGGAGGGAAAGGTGTGCGACGTTCAGCCTATTCGCTGACCTAGTGATTCACCCCTTCGCAGTTATGATGGAACTATGCCATTCCGTATCTCAAGCCGTCGCTATGCGCTGGATAGCGTTGACTATTTTGTGAACCAAGAAGACAATCAAACAGAAAATTCCAGGACGCTTTTCATGTTATTCCTATCTGTGTAATCAAAATTTGGCCGACCCATCTAAGAAATGACAGACTCACCAATTTCAGAATCAAATTCATTGATCGTCTCTCGGAAAATATTCGAAGGAACACGATATGAAGCCACTGATGAAGACATAAGAGATTTATCAAGAAACATAATTCTGTTGGAACAGCGAGGGCTCACCGAATTGAATCGAAGACTTATTGAGTGTCGCACAAGCGTTTGGGACACACTTGTTGAGCACAATTTTGCCGTTTCAATGGTTTCGGTGTTCGATCCCAGCGTATCTATCTCCTATGAACCAACAGAGGGGTTGCAACGACCACCAGATTTTAAAATAACTAAAAATGCCATTACATATTGGATTCAAATAAAAAATTTATCGAGATTAGAAAGAGAGAACAGACAGGCAAAAATTATTGAAGAAATTGAGAGGCAGATATCGGCAATCAAAGTTAGTAAATTACTTGGCTGCAACCTTGCAGAAGATTTTTCCCGAAACGACATTCCAGCTCTTATTGCTTATATTTCGAATGTAGCGAATACGGCTCCTGAAGGCGAAGAGTTTATCTTCGGAAATGAAACATCGCCAAAAGCAAAATTGGAATTTTGGCTTCCCAACAGAAAATCTTTATCTCATTTGTCTTTGGGTGTTTCCGGTGACATTGATATGGTTGACCAAACTGGGCTTGCCAAAGAACAAATCAAGCAAAGCGTTCGGAATGCAACTGGAGCGTTTGATTGGTGTGCCAATGAAAAAACCATCAATCTCGTTGCAATGGACTCTGAATCTCAAAAAGATATTGACATTTGCGAAGCCTTATTCGGTACAGAATTTGAGAGGCTTCGGGCAGGCCATCATAGTTGGAAGAGAAAGCCGGATGGCCTGTTTGAAGAGCACCCATTCAATGAAAGACTCGTTGGTTTAATCGCATTAAGGAGGAAAAATAAAGGGGTGCCTATAAGTAAATATAGGATGTTGTTTTTCCTCAATGAATCATTTTTGAATTGCAAGGAAAATATAACGAGCCTTTTCTCATTTGACCAAATTATCAGAAAATACATGCGCCCTCCTATGGGATCCGCAAACTTTGGTAATTAGGCCAACAAGAGAAATGCGGAAGAAGCATGATCGGCTGAATAGACTACCTGTCGAGCACTGGCTTCTACACCTGAGCACAGATCCTTCCCCGCCGGCTCAGGATGACAATCTGGGTAGGGCCTCATCGAGTCATCCCCTATTCGTCCAGTCTCTGAATGGTGAAATCTCAGTTTTCACAAAATATTCTTAGAGTTTCATTTTTGTTTGGGTCTGAACAAGTACGTATTGTCCGCGCCTCTTTTTGTTAGGGCACATTCCGATATAATGACTATGAGGTTGAATATATAATGAGTGATTCCTACACCATTGGCACACTTCTCCTGAACCGTCTGTACAAGCTGGGACTGCATCATATTTTTGGCATTCCCGGCGATTATGTGCTGACCCTCTTTAAGCTCATTGAAGAATCGCCTATCCGCCACATTGGAACAACCCGGGAAGATTGCGCTGGCTTTGCGGCGGATGCCTATGCGCGGATACATGGCATTGGCGGCGCATGTGTGACCTATTGCGTTGGTGGTCTGAATATGGTCAATGCCATTGCCTGTGCCTATGCCGAGCGGTCGCCGGTGGTGTTGATCTCCGGCTCACCAGGCTTGAATGAACGAGTCAATAATCCCTTCCTTCACCACATGGTTCGTGATTTTTCGACCCAACGCGATGTCTTTGAAAAGGTTACGGTGGCCTCCGTCGTTTTGGATGACCCTCATACGGCTGAACGGGAAATTGACCGGGCCTTAAAGGCGTTAATGCAATTCAAGCGGCCGATCTATTTGGAGATTCCACGAGACCTCGTGATGACTTCCGTGCAGGTGGCTTCAACAAGTCCCCCGAAAGTCACGGCCTGTCAAAGTGACCCGGCGGCCCTCAAAGAAGCCGTCGCAGAAGTTCGCGGCATTCTGTCAGGTTCCGAGCGTCCGATTATTCTGGCCGGCGCCGAAATTCATCGGTTTGGTCTTCAGGACCAATTGACCGAACTGGTTGAGCATATGAATGTGCCTATCGCCACGACCCTGCTGGGGAAGTCGGTTATTCGCGAAGACCATCCATTGAATATCGGTGTGTATGGCGGACTGGTGGGACGGGATGAAATTCTGGAGTTTGTGGAAAACGCCGACTGTCTGTTGACCCTAGGAACATTGCTCACTGATGTTGAAGACGCCAAAGCGCATGCCACGCTCCTGGCGACAGGCCGGACCGTTCATGCGACGGCGGACTCCATTGCCATTAAGCATCATAAATATGAAGACGTCCGTTTTGAAGATTTTATTCGAGCCCTGGTTGTGTCCCCCTTGCCGGCCTTTCCTGCACGAGCGCTCCCGCCACGCGATAGCGTCCGGTTTGACCCACCTGGTCCGGAAGCGGCCGTGACCCTTCGCAATGTCTTCGGATATCTGGATGGGCTGCTGAATGACAAAACGGTGGTGATTGCCGATGTGGGGGAGTCGCTGTTTGCTGCGGCCGATCTACGTGTTCGAAAGAGTGCAGAGTTCCTGTCTCCGGCCTATTACACCTCCATGGGATTTAGTGTCCCTGCCGCTCTCGGTGCGGGGTTTGCTGATCCCGGCCTGAGGCAACTTGTCTTAGTTGGTGACGGGGCATTCCAGATGACCGGCACTGAATTGTCCACCTGTATTCGCTATGGGCAGGCTCCTATCGTGGTGGTCCTGAATAATCACGGCTATGGGACGGAACGGGAAATTCTTGAAGGTCCGTTCAATGACCTATATGAATGGCAGTACGAGAAAATCTGTGATTTGTTGGGTGGAGGTGTTGGTCATCGGGTGGGCACGTTTGGTGAACTGGTCCAAGCTTTGACTAATGCCGTTGATGATCACAAGCAGGTCCATGTCCTGAATGTGCTACTTGATCCTCGTGACCGATCCACCGCCATGAAACGTGTCGCCCAACGATTGGCCAAACGAATGGCCGGACACCAGTCTTAATCTTTCCTGGGCTCTGTGCCCTGATTCATCATCCCGGCCTGGTTGAACCCCTACCATTTTTCCCTTTCACCATATTCATCAAAACCCCTTGTCCTGATTGGTTGCGGGCCTGATCTAGGCACCCGTATAATGGACCGGTTTAGGACTAATTTTTCCTTTCAGCCAGGATAGGACCTTTTATATGAGTACCGAGACTGTCGAAAAAGATTCCAAAAACTACCCGATTCTCCGGAATTTGCAATATTCCCCGCTCAAGCAGGGGGAGGAGCAATATATTGTGCTGTGGGACCCTTCCGGCCTGTCTTCTGAAAAGCTGGTGTTACCGCTGAATTTTTTCTATCTGTTTCAGTTTTTTGACGGGGACCATTCTCTGGAACAGGTTGGCGCTGAATATCTCAAAAAGTATGGCGAATTTATGATGCCGGATCGCCTCACAAAATTGGTGAGCGACTTGGACGAGAAATTATTTTTGGAAGGTGATCGACTAAAACAGGTTCAGGCGCAAGCCTTTGAGGCCTATCGAAAACTTGATGCGAGGCCAATGGGGTTTGCCGGGAAACAATATGAGGCCGATCCGGCAAAACTGAGGGCGGAGATCGACGGGTTTTATGCTTCAAAGGAAGGACCGGAAAAAGGAAAAGCGGAATGTGCCGGTCAGATGATTAAAGGTCTTGTCGCCCCGAATTTTGAATTGAAAGATGCCGGGCCCATCTACGCGTGGGGCTATCAGGAATTACGGGAAGGCCAGGTCCCCGATGTGTTGGTGTTGATCGGCACCTGCCATGCGGGTCTCGAAGGGGGAGTGGCCTTTACAGATAAAGATTTTGAAACACCGTTTGGGACCGTGCCGGTTAATCGAACGATTATCGACTTGATCCGCAAAGAAACCGGTGAGACATTTTTTTTGGAAGATATTGCCCATCTCCGTGAACATAGTCTGGAGTTGCAATTGCCGTTTATCAAACATGCGCTTGGTGAAGAGCGGGAAATTTCCATTGTGCCTATTCTTGTGGACTTTCCTGCGGATACACTTACGGGCGGGGAGTATCAACAGCTCTTTCACCGCATTGATCAATTTCTCACGATTACCAAACGCGCGATTCAGTCCAGCGGGCAACAGGTGTGTGTCATTGGTAGCGCCAATTTAGCGCATATCGGAATTCGCTATGGAGACAAAACGCCCCCCACCGATTTTTCATTTCACCGATGCATGCAGATTGATCTTGAAATGTTGAAGAAGGTGGAAGAAGCTGATCCCGAAGGGTTTGCAGAATTTATCTTGAAAGAGGGGAATCAGCGGCGCATTCTAGGGTTTTCCGTCATCTTTTCCCTGATGAAACTGCTCAAGCGTGATGGGGAAGATTTTAAAGGGCAGGTGTTACGCTATGATCGGGGGATTACCGATCAGTTTAATTCCACGGTGACATACGCCAGTATCGCGTTTGTCTAACGGGTCGGTTGAAAAAAAGCCGCCAGCGGCGTTCTCCCCATTTTTCTGTGCTCACGTATTACATGTACGCTCCGCGCGAAAAAATGGCTGTGGCCTTGCTGGACGGACTTTTTTGAACCGACCCGAAATCTTCCAGGGGGCCATATGACGATGCGACGTTTTGCCCTCGGAGATCAGTATTCTTCAACACTCCGCTTAAGGGCTATTCTTCTGCTCTGATCTTCATCCGTATGGGTTCCAGCGGATTGTCCCGGCTATCGCGTGGCAAGTCGACAATCTGGTCTACCACCTCCATACCTTTCACCACTCTGCCAAACACCGTATACATGCGATCAAGACTGCTGGTGTCTTCTACGATGATATAGAACTGCGATCCGCTATCGGAGATATCCCGGGTGGCATCCTGATTTCGTGGGACCTTGGCCATGGCAACTGTCCCACGACGGTGAGGTCGATCACTCGGTTCGGGCGGAAGGCTAAACCCCGGTCCCCCGGTGCCATGGA
>DOFS01000253.1 GCA_003523945.1 Nitrospiraceae bacterium
GCCCTCTTCAGCCTCCGCCAACGGTGCAAGTGGGGGAGTCGCATGAAACCGTGTGTTGGTTATATGACAAAAAAGAGACATGATGGAAACGAACTGCATGACCATTTCTGTTGTAAAAAAATTCTATATCCCACTTTAAGAATTCGTCGTTACTGATGACTGATTCCACGAAATCATTACTCCAAGTCACAGGGTTGAAAAAATATTTTCCCGTCCGAAGCGGACTTTTTTCCCGTGTGTCGGCATGGGTTCAGGCTGTCGACGATGTTACGTTTCACCTGAAACAGGGAGAAACGTTGGGCCTGGTCGGGGAGTCGGGTTGCGGCAAAACCACGGTGGGACGAAGTATTCTCAGGCTCATGGAACCGACGGCGGGAACGGTAACCTTCGAGGGAAAAGATGTGTTGGCCCTCTCTTCGAAGGAGTTACGGCAGACACGTCGCCGGATGCAAATCATTTTTCAGGACCCGTATAGCTCGCTGAATCCCCGCATGACCATCGGGGCCATTGTGGCTGAGCCGCTCAAGATTCACCAGATCGCCAAAGGCCAGGAACTTCAGGATCAAGTGAATCAATTGTTTATTCGTGTGGGTTTGCGGCCGGAGCATCAATCACGGTATCCGCATGAATTCTCAGGCGGCCAACGCCAGCGGGTAGGCATTGCGCGTGCCCTGGCGCTCAATCCAAAATTCATCGTCTGTGATGAAGCGGTGTCAGCCCTGGACGTGTCCATTCAAGCGCAAATCCTGAATCTGCTTCGTGACCTCCAGCAGGAATTCCATCTCTCGTATTTGTTCATCACGCATGATCTCAATGTGGTGCAATATCTGGCCGACCGGATTGCGGTCATGTATGTGGGCAAGTTTGCGGAAGTCGCTCCTGCTGAGGATCTCTTTGCCACTCCCAAACATCCCTACACGCAGGCACTGCTCTCTGCCAATCCGGTTCCCGATCCAACAGCTCCACCCAAACGCATTATCCTTCCCGGCGATGTCCCCTCGCCCTTAAATCCTCCCGCCGGATGCCGGTTCCATCCCCGCTGTCCCGAAGTCATGGATGTCTGCAAAAAAGTAGAACCAACGTTGACTCAAATCGGTCCTCCAGAAAAAGGCCACCAGGTCTGGTGTCACTTGTATCCCTAAACAAAATCCGGCTCATTAGTCTCCAGTCTACTCAACTTCCCGATGTGGGAAAATTCCAGTTCACCACTGCAACATTGAACGTACACGTTAAAGCCTTCCGATTTGTCATCCTGAGCCCATAGCGAAGGATCTGTGTCAAGGTGAAGCACCCACAGGGTTCAGCATGGACTCACTTCTTTCGTTTAAAATTGTGGAGGAAAAGGTGTACGACGTCCAGCTTATTCTCTGACCTAGTGATTCACCTCTTTGCAGTTACTATGGAACTATACCGTTCTGTGAATCACGTGGCAGGTGTTCATTGAATAGCGTTGACAAGTTTGTGAATCAAGACGACAATCAGACAGAAATTTGCAGTCCGGGTTGCATCTGCTGGCATGTATAAACAAAAATTTCGACCAGGAATTTAAACAGAGAGAGAGAGAGGGTAGCATGCCGAAGAAAAATCGTTTTCAAGGGTTTTTGCGAAATTTCCCCCAACCCTAAAATCACGGTGGAAACCCGAGATTTTTGATATGGGTATGTGGCTGCAATGCTAATTGGGTTTTGCTAAGAGGATATTAAGAGTGTCTGTACGCATTATACAGAGCAATGGTGGGAGTACCATAAATTGGACCAAAAATGATCCACCCACTATATTTTTTGATACAAACGTATGGCGTAGTATAAATGACACCGATATCGAAACTCTAAAACGTCTTCAGGGAAATTATGGATTTCGATATAAATATAGTGTAACGAATTTCATAGAGCTTGCCTCACATCTTGAAGACCAACCTTCGAAATCTTGCCGGAAACCATTTCAGATGTTCCAATCATGTTTCCATAGAATGCGAAAGCTTTGTGACCGAGAAATCTTGCCCAGTCCTGAAATGGTATTTTTGGCAAATGCTGGTCTGTCGCATTATATTGATGACGTTTGGATCCCGGATTTACAACAGACATTCCTGGCAGTCGAACTAATCACAAATGCGAACAGCCTCACGGAATTGATTGGTGAGGAGGAGAAAAACGCTGAAACGGCGAATGCACCAAGATATGTTGTGAAACCAAGCCACTACCGAAATTTACGGGATATTGATGGTAACTCTATGCGAGTCATTATGGATGAACTGCGAGAATTCAATCGACCTATTTTTGTCGATAATAGAATGGTAGTGTGGTTTCAAAATCTCGCTCACTTCTTTCTTTTTTTTCGGCCCACAAATGGCCGGAAGCTTCTCGAAAACACAACAAGAGAAGAATATGATCGATTTTATATGGCCTTAATGGAAGGAAGTGGGCAGCTCTTCCAAACCCATTGCATGAGCCTTGTCTTGAAGACAGTAAATGATAGGCGGAAGGTCTATCCGAATGATCTTTACGATATGTTGCAACTAATTTTGTTAGAGAATGATAATGCCCTATTTGTTACCAGCGAAAAAAACTTTTTTCTTTATGAAATTGACTCAGATCAGCCCAAGCGAGTTATAAGTTGGACTAAGTTTATTTCTGCCGCCTATAAGGAGAGCAGTGAATGAAGAAAGTCGCTGCTCTCGCCTTTATTCTTATCCTCGCTGGCTGCGCTATCGGCAGGAGCTATCACAATGCGGATAACCTGTGGAAACTGGGGTACACGGACACCCAACTCAATGAAAGTGTATACCGAGTTTCATATGCTGGGTACGGCATTCCTCAAAGCGAGTGCGATGATTTTGCCATCATGAGAGCCTCAGAAATGGCTAAAGAGAAAGGCTACAACTATTTTCGGATATTGACAGAGAAGTCATCAGCACATTCTGAGTCTTTTTACGTTCCCGGATCAACTTATACCGCGGGTACAGTGTCTGGCTATGGGAATGTCGCACAAATGAACGCCACAAGCTATTCAAGTGGGTTTATGGGAACAGCGAACTATCCCGTTTCCACAATTACGATTGAGATGCTTAAGGAGAAAGAGGACGCATTAGATATTCTCGACGCAGAGATTATTTGGAGTTCTCTTGCACAAAAACATGGCGTTGACAAATAAAAACATGTCTTGCGCACACCCCGCATTCTAGGGAACGGTTACCCTTAAAGGCCCCCAGAGTCCCTGGAATATACGTTCAGCCAATCTCAGGCAGCGAGTGAAACGAAGAGCTTCGCTAAGCTTTGGCGTTTCCACCTGGGCACAGATCCTTCACCGTGGGTTCAGGATGACAATCTGGTTTAGGGCCAAACCGAGTCAACACTGATTTGTCCAATTTCTGAATGGAGAAATTTTCTTTTTCCAAGGATCATCCTGATTTTATTTTTTTCGATGGGATTTGTACAAGTGTAGTCATTAATGAGTCCTTCTTTTTATTAGGATTTATTCCGATATAATGACCATGAGGTTGGATACATCATGCAAAATACCTACACCATTGGCACACTTCTCCTGGACCGTCTGTACAAGCTGGGACTGCATCATATTTTTGGCATTCCCGGCGATTATGTGCTGACCCTCTTTAAGCTCATCGAAGAATCGCCTATCCGGCACATCGGAACAACCCGGGAAGATTGTGCTGGCTTTGCAGCGGATGCCTATGCGCGCATACATGGGATTGGCGGCGCATGTGTGACCTATTGCGTCGGTGGTCTGAATATGGTTAATGCCGTTGCCTGTGCCTATGCCGAGCGGTCGCCGGTGGTGTTGATCTCCGGCTCACCCGGCCTGAATGAACGAGTCAATAATCCCTTCCTTCATCACATGGTTCGTGATTTTTCGACCCAACGCGATGTCTTTGAAAAGGTTACGGTGGCCTCCGTCGTTTTGGATGACCCTCATACGGCTGAACGGGAGATTGACCGGGCCTTAAAGGCGTTAATGCAATTTAAGAGGCCGATCTATTTGGAGATTCCACGAGACCTCGTGATGACTCCCGTGCAGGTGGCTTCAACGAGTCCACCGAAAGTCACGGCCTGCCAAAGTGACCCGGCCGCCCTCAAAGAAGCCGTCGCAGAAGTTCGCGGCATTCTGTCAGGTTCCGAGCGTCCGATTATTCTGGCCGGCGCCGAAATCCATCGGTTCGGTCTTCAGGACCAATTGACCGAACTGGTCGAGCATATGCATGTGCCTATCGCCACGACCTTGCTGGGGAAGTCGGTTATTCGCGAAGACCATCCATTGAATATCGGGGTGTATGGCGGATTGGTGGGACGGGAAGAAATTCTGGAGTTTGTGGAAAACGCTGACTGTCTGTTGACCCTAGGAACATTGCTCACTGATGTTGAAGACGCCAAAGCGCATGCCACGCTCCTGGCGACAGGCCGGACTGTTCATGCGACGGCGGACTCCATTGCCATTAAGCATCATAAATATGAAGACGTCCGTTTTGAAGATTTTATTCGAGCCCTGGTGGCGTCCCCCTTGCCGTCTTTCCCTGCACGAGCGCTCCCGCCACGCGATAGCGTCCGGTTTGACCCACCTGGTCCGGAAGCGGCCGTGACCCTTCGCAATGTCTTCGGATATCTGGATGGACTGCTGAATGACAAAACGGTGGTGATTGCCGCTGTGGGGGAGTCGCTGTTTGCTGCGGCCGATCTACGTGTTCGACAGAG
>DOFS01000035.1 GCA_003523945.1 Nitrospiraceae bacterium
GAATACGCGCTTCCGGCCACCGGAATCATGGAGGCAAATTCCGCATAACAGAGTGCAGCCAGTGCGCAGACCATTCCCGAACACAAAAAGGACAGGATGATGCCGGGTCCCGCACCCGGGCGATGGGAATTGCCGACCGTGGCCGTTCCTATTAAGACAAACACTCCGGTCCCAATAATGGCGCCAATCCCGAGCGCGACCAAATGCCACACCGTCAGATCCCGTTTTAATCGTAAGGCTTGGGAATCCTCCGAACTCCGGTGGGTCAGTAAACATTTCGTCCGAAATACTGAACGATCCCTCACGGGTTTCAACATGTTTGTGCTTCGACTTTCTTTTTCAAAAGGTGGAATTTATGCCTTAGGGGGAAAACCAGTTAAGAAAAATGAGATCTTTCATCTCTAACCACGACCCGACAATGCGATAACTGTGCCTGGCATTAACCTTTGGACCCAAGAAGGCCATTTGAAGGAGAAGGACTCGGATTCGATTTCTTTCTACCGCGAAATGAAAATTCCCGGTAGGCACCTTCGGGTAGCCTGTCAGAGCCAAAATTCTCTGGGAAGGGCGTCCCGTAGAAAAGCATGCCCTCCCTCTCATATCGGTTAAACCAAAGCCATCAGCTTTTCCTCCACCCACGGTTTCCTCTACAATTCAATCTCCGGCTCACCTCCAGAGAATGTCAGGGCCGGTCATTGGCGTCTATTGACGTCATCCGTTTAGTTGATTGTTTCTTCGTAATATTTTCGCATGGCTACGTCCGGACCTCACGAATCATATAACCTGGATATTCACACCCCTGCCGGCAATCTGACGGCATCGGTTTCGGTCCCGACAGGCTTCATCCACATTACCGACATTATTCCCCTCATGCGATCCCTTGGAGAACAAGCTCATCAACTGGCCATCAACACCACCACTCAAACCGGTGCCACCATTTCCTGCCAAAAAGGCTGTGCCGCCTGCTGTCGCATGATGATTCCCGTAGCCCCTCCAGAGACCTTTGCCCTTTTGTCGGTCGTTGAGACACTCCCTTCTCCAAAAAAGGAACGCTTGGTTGGGCGATTTCAGGCAGCTCAACAGACCTTGCGTGAAGCCGGCTTGGAGGAAGGGTTGCAACGATTGGCCTTCTCCGAAGATCAAGTCACCGATGAAGAACTCGAACCTCTCAATCGGGCGTATTATGCGCTCCGAATGCCCTGTCCCTTCCTAGAAGACGAAATTTGCTCCATCTATGAACAGCGACCCTCCGCCTGCCGGGAATTGCTGGTCACTTCCCCTGCGGAACTGTGCCAAGACTTGCTACACAACCCTGTCAACCTGATTCCGGCACCGTTTCGAATCGGCACGGTCCTGAGCAAACTTTGGGTAGATTTTTGCCAGGGACCTGTCCGCCTCATTCCCCTCCCCTTCGCACTGGACTGGGCCAAAGCCCATAAGAGCCGAAACACCCGAACCTGGGCCGGGCCTGAATTACTGAACCGGGCCTTGGATGCCGCGGCGCAATTTTTACAACGCCAAACACCATAAAGGGTCTTAAGCATCCGCCCCTTGTTGCTACACGAATCACGACGGCCTCCGTGCAGGCGTCCCAGCAGTCAACCAACTCCCCCAGCCGGAATTGCCTAAGCAGGTTCAAGCCTCGGTCCAGCAGAAAATCTTTCCTCACTTTCCTCTGAACTATGGAAAAAATGAAAGCACCACTCTCCAAATTCCTAACCAGAAATTCACAGAAACCCGGACAATTTTTCTTTTATGTGGACAGGATGTCTCTCTTTAAAATGGTATTTCAGTGATATTGGCGGTCATATCCCCAAAAAACCCAATAATTTCTCTTGGGCGACAGATCGAAAACTGGCATTATCTTTGCTGATAAGTACTCAGGAGTAAGCCATGACGGCTTACCTAACCTTAAAAGGAGGTGCTATTGTGAACCAATCCAATCCAAAAGATCCCAAAAAGGGTATGCCGATCGGGAAACCTACTGCTGCTCCTGGTCAAGGAAAGCCACAGCAAAATCCAGCCAAAAAGCCAACTGGCAAATAGGCAACCTGACGATACCCCAAAACTGCACCTCACGACCTTTTACCATCAAGGAAAAGGCCCCACCTGTTCAGGTTTTGATGCGAGCGCACACCAAGAGGGGCCGAAAAATTCGGCCCCTCTTCCTTTTAGGGAAGAACGAGATTCTTGACTTATCAGAAAGCCTCACTCGTCGTGACACAGAGCACCCAACTCAACAACGCTGAATGGCAACCCAACATCGGTCCAATGCCCCGACACTTTGGCTCCCTCTGCGGCAGACCGCTGTTTTTCCTGGCCTGCCTGCTCTTGACCGGTTGCGCAGAACCGCCCATCTCACAATGGAACGCAGCCACCCAAGCCATTGAGGATGCCAGAAGATCAGGAGCCGAAAATTATGCGATAGAGAGATTGACCGAAGCAGAAACGGCGTATCGAAACGTCAAGCAGGAACTGGATCAGCAGGGAGTTCGGATGCCGCTCTTTCGAAATTACGATCCTGCCACGACGATGTTATTGGAAGTCTTGAACGACGCGACGCAGGCCAAAATGGAGGCCATTGCCAATAAACAAGAGAGCAAAGCGAATGCGGAAGTGGCCCTCGCCTTCGCCCGACACCAACTTCAAGACGTTCGTGCTCTGCTGGCAGAAGCCTCCATCCCCGCAACTGATCCCAAAGAGCTCGATCACCTTATCCGGGCTTTCCATGATACCGAAACGCTGCTAACCGATATAGAATCCATCATGACTCAGGAACACTTTATCGACGTCATGACGACCTCCCATTCCGTTGAATCTTTTGCCACTCGAATGCATGAACAAATTATCTCGGTCAGACAGCTGGCCGCCACGCGACACGTCTCATGATGGAGAACCACACAACCCGTCCGCCAATCCGATGGCAATTTGCCCGGCGCTGGATCATGACGGTCATGATGGTGATCCTCATTCCAGCGTTGACGTCTGCCTGGTGGGGGCACACAGGCTATCCCGAGACCTTTCCCTCTCTGGTCGAAGAATTAGACCGGAAAGCGTGGGTCAATGGCGCACAGACGTTGTTTCCAGATCGTTACCAACAATTCCATGACCATGTACTTGAACTCCGGTCTCAGTGGCGAATGGAAACCAATCACTGGTGGACAAACGGTAACGCAGAGTATTTCATTCAGAAATATCAACAACTGGTGGAAGAAGGATCCCTGCTGATTGAAGCTTCCCGCCAAAAGATCACCGCCCTTCGCTTGGAGGTGGAGGAACTGCTTCAACCCGAACAGGGGCAACTCACACGATTGCGGGATCTTTCCCATTTGTTCGATTTGGAAGAGGACATGCTTGCGCTTTCCCAAGCGGACGGACTGCTGCGAGAAAGTGCCTTGCGCTTAAAGCAGGGACAATACCTGCAGGCGCGGGCGACAGGGGAACGGGCGCTTGAACATCTTCGCCGCGTGGAAACTCACGTCCTCACCCAGATGAATCGCTACAGGGACGAGGCCCAAATCTCGCTGTGGGAACAATGGGTCACACACACCGTCCGTCAGTCAACCGCAAAAGCCGGTACCGCCGTGATCATGCTCAAGGCTTCTCGTCGCCTGCTGGTCTACCAACGCGGACGGAACATTGCCGACTATCCGGCACGACTGGGATTTTCAGGATTGGCAGACAAGCTCTACGAAGGGGACGGCGCCACCCCGGAGGGCCAATTTCATGTAACACACAAAAAAGATGGATCGGGGACCACATACTATAAGGCCTTGTTATTAGATTACCCCACCATCACACACCAAAAGCGCTTCCAAGATGCACAAGCCAATGGGCTCGTTCCAAGGGATCGGTCCATCGGCGGCCTGATTGAAATTCATGGAGAAGGTCCGAATAACGAAGATGCCACCAACGGCTGTATCGCACTGGAGAATTCGGCCATGGATGACGTATTTGATCGTGTGAAAGCCGGAACTCCTGTCACCATTGTGGGGGCACTGAATCAAGACAATGACGTCGTGAACACCTTACGCCGACTGGAAGCCCATATTCAGCAACGGACTGAACGGTGGCACAAAACCCGTACACTCGCCGCCTCATTCACCGGCACCAAATAAGATGACATCTTACCCCTACCGCCTGCCACGCGTGATATTCCTACTGAGCCTGCTCGTGGTTCTGACAACCACACTTGGGGCTTCACCCACGGTCACGCCGAAGCGCACCGCTCCCCTGAAGCTTGTAACGACACCAAAAATCCAGGGAGAAGAAATTCCGTTTTATCCCTCCTCTCCCCGCCTGCTTGCCGCGGCACCAAAGGGCCTCTACCTCGTGGTTGACACAGCTCAAAATCGTGTGTCCCTTCGAAAGGGCAATCGAATCCTCTATAGTGCCGTGGCCTCCACCGGGAGTGGGGCGCGGTTGCAGGATCCCCGCAATCCCGCCAATGGGTGGGTATTCGATACTCCGCGAGGGGTATTTACCATTTCCAGCAAAATCAAAAACCCCGCATGGAACAAGCCTGATTGGGCCTTCATTGAAGAGGGACAACCCATTCCGACCAAACCCAAGGACCGGATTGAAACAGGCGTGCTGGGGGATTATGCCCTGGGATTTGGCAATGGGTATTTCATTCATGGCACGCTCTATACCCGAATGCTGGGAACCAACGTTACCCATGGCTGCATCAGACTCGGTGATGAACCGCTGAAATATGTCTTCAACCACGTGCCCCTTGGCACGACCCTGATTATCTTTTGAAGCGGATCAATTCTTCCTTCACCCACGTGCCCCTCTACCCCTCTGGCTCCTACCTGGTGTGGGTACTTCTTCTCACGGTTGTTCTGGGAGAAGCCTGTTCTTCCCAGAGCCGGGCTCAACCGAAGGTCTCTTCTCATCCCGTTGATCAAGAGTTGCAACTGGCAAAAACGAAATCTCTTTATGTGGTCATTGATACCAAAAAAAATATCGTGTTTCTGAAAGCACGTGGGATTCCCCTGCGAACGTTTCCGCTTACGAAAGCCGAGTGGATCGGAGACCCGCTCGCCCATTCAACAGCTCTTCACCTTCACACGAAAGATCCATCGGTCTCACCCTTGCCAATTTCTCCTCCTTCCGAATCTCCCACAGAGTCTCCGGAGGAAAATCCCCTCACTCCGTTAACCGTCAATGATATGCCCAACCGTTATGAGCTCACCTTTCAGGAACACCTGACCATTCTGGTGCAACCGCCCCACCTCCCCTCTTTTTGGGCAAACATGGGTCACCAGATAGCTGGCCTTGGGCGACGGATCGCAGCCAGAATAGCCACCTGGGGCGATTCCCACCAATACCTGGTCCTCTCGCTTGATCCTGCCGAAGCCCAAGCCTTGTATTGGGCGGCCATCCCACCGATGACCTGTCTTGTCATTCCAGAAAACCCCTCATCTAAATAGTAACCATCTTCCCCTTCAGTCATTGACCGAAAAGGTCCGCCTCACGTTCAGGAATTTGCCATACTCTGAATCAACCGAGGGCATTGGCCGAAAAAATGTCCGGATGGAATGATCGTCGTCAGGATGAACGCACAGCGCCATCTGAAGGATTGAAGTTGAAAACCGCATTAATTGGGAGGAAAAGAATCTTTAACCGCATGTGAAAAACCGCATACTCCTTCTGGGTTTGAGAGCCTCAGCACAAAAATGTTGTCATGGATATCACCGGTTGGGGAAAGAAAGTTCGCGTTATGCGGAACCCACATCGAACCGCCAGGATGCGTCACTGACGTATTTGAAGACCAAGCATGTTCCAGACGGGTGAGGTTTTCATTAGTAGGGTGAACGGTTATTCTTTTAACGTGACATGCAGTTGGCCATCCTGGATTTTCAGATCTGCCACCCCCTTCGAAAATTGATCCCAAAACCCGCCTGAGCCTCCGAATTCTTCCACCAGGTTGGTATTTTTGATATCCCCCCACCAGGCACTGGGAAGGGGGATTCCGCCGAGACTGATTCCGCGCATGGCCACCACCGGCCTGCCATTGGCATAACTGAGCGCAAGTCCAAAATTGAGCTTCAACATCTTTCCGCCCACAAGGGGCGTCTCGTGATTGATCGGGACCACAAGTTGGACACTCACAAGATCGTCCGCCAAATCAACGGCCACATGCCTGGCCATATCCGGATCCTTGGCAATCAACGCATTCACCTCTCTCTCGGTTAACTGAATGTGCCGATTGGCCTTCTTTTCGGCATACGGCTCTGGCTCCAGAGGGATGTCTGTCGTGGACGGGGAGGATTGGGCCACGGATGAAGACGCGGCATCGGCCGTCCGGAGCAACTGAGTCATTTTGACATTCAAGTCCTGCTGCTCAGCCGCACCCAATCGTGTCGGTTCAAACATCTCCGCATAAATATACTGGTTGATCCACCATGCCGTGCCCAACGCGGTGCTCAATACCGCAAGCCCCACAAAAAGGACAACCTGTTTCCCACTAAACATCCGAGTCGAAGCCCCGGTTTGCGGCGTCTGGCCCTTCATAGACTGCCCCTTTTCCACCATGAGAATCCCCCTGGATAGGTGATTTATGAATAACTAAAAGGAGAGAGAACAGCACGATGTGGGAAATCTAACCAGAACGCTCCCCACGCAACCGCGCACGGCCCCCACTGTATCTCTGGGCCTGGAATTCGTAATTTTTGTCTCTGCCGGTGGAGTTCAGTCCAGTCTATACTGTTCAATACCGACTTAAACGATGATGCGAACTTACCCTTCTTCAGGAAGCTTCCATCGCCCCCTATTCAAGTATACCTCAATCTTTTCTTATCGATACTTTTAGCAATGGACCCTGGAGAGCACACAAAATGGCATTCGGACTATTTGGGAGAAATAGGGGAAGAGGCGGACGAACTCGCGGGCGCATGAGCTGGAAAATGCGCCTCATCCCGCTGGTCTTGTTTGCCATATACGGCCTGTACTATTACGCCTCCAATCAAGAAACGGTTCCACTGACCGGCCGTTCCCAATTGGTGGACATGACCCATGAGCAGGAAATGGCCTTGGGACTCCAGTCCTACCAAGAAATCCTCAGCCAGTCCCAAGTCATTCCGGAAGGACAGGTCGTAGATCTGGTCCGAACCATCGGCCGCCGTCTGGCAACCGCGGCAGCCGATGTCGATCCCGGGTTCGAATGGGAATTTAATGTCATTGACTCACAACAGGCCAATGCCTTCGCATTACCGGGTGGAAAAACAGCGGTATATACCGGGCTCATTCCGGTGGCCGAAAACCAGAGTGGATTAGCCGTCGTCATGGGCCATGAAATCGCCCATGCCATCGCGCGGCATGGTGCCGAGCGCATGGCGCATCAAAAATTAGTCCAGATGGGCACCATCGCCGCCACGGTGGCCGTCGGCGATATGGATTACGACACACAAAGAATGGTCATGGGCGCGTTGGGAGTCGGCGCACAATATGGCGTATTACTCCCCTTTTCCCGGGACCATGAATCGGAAGCCGATTATATGGGATTGTTGTTTATGGCCAGGGCCTGCTTCGACCCCACAGAAGCCCCAAAACTCTGGGAACGCATGGGAGAAATGAGTCAAGGGAAGCAACCGGCCGAATTCATGTCCACCCACCCCAGCCACGGGACCCGCATCAAGCAATTTCAAGAATGGATGCCCGAAGCCCTCGCCCTTCGTGAGCAACATTGCAGCCAGTCATCCCACTCCTCGTAGAACTCCTCTCTCGAAAATATTCAGAATCAATTACGACCCACCCCTTTCTTCGGCACGACGCCTGCTCCCTGGCCCGAGGCGGACGCTCTCATCCACCGGCAGCCCTTGTCTGAGCGCAGCGAGTTAGGCTGCCCCTCCTCAGGCTCGCGTCCGCCCTATCCGATCTGCCCAGGGAGGGCGTCACGGGTTTTGGCTACTTTTGCCCGCCCAAAAGTAGCTCGGCTGCCGGGCCGAAACCCGGCAAAACTCGAATAAGCAAATCATCGCCAAGTAATAGAATGAGGGGCTCAAACTTGTTGGAAATTATTCAGAAATACTTTTAGGTGGAAGAAGAGCTGGAAGCTAAAAATTGAAGGACCTCTGCAAACCTTCGTTAGTCTCGCTGGTCAATGTTGCCTGAGTCAGGAGGAAATGAGACACCAGGTAACAGGAATTGAATCAAGTCGTGAACCACCGGCACGCTTTCCGATAAGCCTCTTGAACCTCTGGATCATGTTGGCAAGATTTAAAGTCAATCCGATCATTGAAAAGAATTTCTAACCAGAGCAACCGTTTGGCCCTGGGAACTTGAAGATTTTCCTCAATAGAATTCATTCCCGTATAACCCGGTACGATTTTGAGGGCAGGAGATGAAGGGAGAGCCGGATTATTCTGCATCCCAGCAAGTGTATGCCAAGACTCCCTTTCCATCAAACTCAAACCAATTGCAACTCTCATTTCAGGTCAAGAAGCACAACTGGATTTCCTCCTTTTTCTAAAACAGATCTTGAAATAGGAAAAATGCTTGACATTACTAGAGGTGGGACCTAATTTCCTTTCAAATGGACCGAGAATCATTGCCAATTTAGAGTCTACTGAAAGTTGGCCTTCAGCATGTCCGATCCCATTTCTAGCTGCAGATAGTTTTTTGCTCATGCAAAACGACATATGGATACCTTAAAAGCTGAACATGATGCCTTCTACGCGGCAAAACCGTTTAAGCAAGATATCGAATCTGTCGACGGAGGGGATATCGAAATACATAAGGTTAAACTTGTAAAGACATTACCGGACCCCGCAGGTATCTCATTTGACGCGATTAACAATCTTCGATCAGCTCTCGATCAAGCTTGTTTCGCTATTGGCATCGCCAATGACACTAATGGCAGGCACTCACATTTCCCGTTTGGTGACACCCCGGAAGAGGTAGAGAGCCGTCGCAAAACCTCATCGCGCGATCTTCTACAAACGACATTCAACGTTATAGCAACTGCAAAGTCGTACAAAAACGGCAATGACCTCCATGGTCACTAAACAAACTATGCAACTCCCAGAAGCATGAAATTGTTGTTCCCATGGCTTTCGCGACAGGTGGAGCCACCATGCACCATGCTTACTTCCAAGAAGTGGTCAGCCACTACTGGCTTCCCCAATGGGATCCTCAACTCAACGAAATGATGCTGGCGGAAGTTCCACGTGGAAGGGAATGCGTATTCAGCATGCAAGTTAAGACATTTGTCTCCTTCGGTAAGGTAGAACCGGTTATGGGGAAACCACTATTCGGCGTACTGATGGAAATGGCACGAGATGTAGAACAAATCATTGCCGATTTAGAAACAGAGGCACGCGCGCTATCCCCCTTTCAATGACCCGCGCGGTCGAGGATATGGATCATCGCTTTTGTCGCATATTTTCATTCAAACAAAATATCCCCAACTAAATCGACAAGACCACCACTTCTCATTCATTGGGGATAATGCCCTTACCGTAGACAACAACTGCAACCCGCAAACTGAACCTGTTCCCTGCATATGAAGAAGGATCTTTCAGGACAACTGGTGTTTTCGCCGAGCGATCTCATTCGCTATCTGGCCTCACCGTTCGCGTCATGGATGGACCGATACGCCTTGGAGAATCCCGGCGCCGTTACGCCTGATGAGGAAACCGAGGATGGACAACTGATCGCGCAGACCGGCGCACAGCACGAACGCGCGGTGCTCGATGAATTCAAAGCTTCCGGTGCCAACCTGGTTGAGATTCCAAGGACCGATCCTAGCGTTGCCCGGACAACGACCATTTCCGCAATCAACGCAAACGTCCCCGTTATTTATCAGGCATTTTTGGAGCATGAACCATTCGCTGGGTTTGCCGACTTTCTTCTGCTCGATGAATCCAAAAGCTATCAGGTGTGGGATACAAAGTTGGCCCACTCGCCCAAGCCCTATTATGCGATTCAACTTTGTTGCTATTCGGAGCTACTCGCCGCTGTCACCGGGACCACGATGCCGGAAAAGTTTGGACTCATCCTCGGCACCAAGGACCGGGTTGAGTTTCGGATCGAAGACTTCATCCATTACTACCGTCGCATCAAAGCCAATTTTCTGACCATGCAGAACGATTTTACGGGGAACATTGCAGAACGCCCGGAACCCCTTCCCCGGGTCGACCACGGTCACTGGACTTCCCATGCAGAGAGGTTCTTTCAGGACACGGACCATCTCGTGCAAGTGGCGGGAATCACCGTGGGACAGATCAAGAAGTTAAAGAATGCCGGCATCACCACCGTAGCCGATCTCTCTGCAGCCTCAGGCGCGTCCATTCGCAAACTGGCCACCGACTCACTTGCAAAACTCGTGGCCCAGGCACGGCTTCAATGTCAAACGCGGGCTGACCGGGCTGAGAATCCCGATGCCCCCCCGCGCTACGAAATACTGCCTCCAATCGGTGCGAATGGCGAACCCGTGGGCCTCGCCGCTCTTCCGCCCGATCATCCGGCGGATGTCTTCTTCGACATGGAGGGGTACCCGCTGGTTGCCGGTGGATTGGAATATTTGTTTGGAGTCTGCACGCGGAACGAACAGCCGGATTCTTTTGAGTTCATGGACTGGTGGGCACACAACCGGGAGGACGAACAGCTCGCCTTCGAAGGATTTGTGGACTGGGTCTTCAATCGATGGCAGCGTAACCCGGGCATGCACATCTACCACTACGCGCCCTATGAGGTCAGCGCGGTGCGCCGATTGAGCACCCGTCATGATACCCGTCAGGACGAGGTGGATGCGCTGCTCCGGAACACGATATTCGTTGATCTTTTTCAGATTGTCCGTCACGGCCTGCGCCTCGGCGAGAACAGCTACTCCCTCAAGACGGTCGAGCGCCTCTACCGACCGAAACGCGGCACCGAGGTTGCCACTGCGGCTGACTCGATTGTTCAATACGCCCGGTGGATCGAAAGTCAACAGCCGGCTGATTGGAATCACAGCCCCATCCTGAAAGATATCCGCGACTACAACCAGGACGATTGCACATCCACGGCAGAGTTGCTGCAATGGTTACGGAAAGTGGTCGTCGAACATCAGATCACTGCGGTGTCCCCGGTTTCCGACTCACCTCAGGCAGCGGCAAAGGAATTGTCCCCTGAGGTCGTGACGCGATTGGAGACCGCTGCACAGCTTCGCACGCGAGGAGATGCCATCTCCCTGATTCTTGGGGATGTGATCGACTTTCATCGCCGTGAAGAAAAACCCATGTGGTGGCGCATGTTTGACCGTGCCACCGCGACATCGGAAGAACTTCGGGATGACCCCGCCTGCCTCCAGGGAATCTACGCCGTAGGACCTCCCATGCCCGAAAAACTTTCACTGGTACAGGAATATCGTTTCGACCCCTCTCAGGAATGCAAACTGACTGCCGGTGATAAATCCAAAGTGATGTTCACCCATAACCTGAATGCGAAATTCACCCTCTTGGAGCTGGATACATCCACGGGCAGTCTGAGCCTTAAGATCGGCAAGAAAGCTCTGAGCGAAAAATTTTTAGGCGCGTTCCCCTCGCAGGGTTCACTGCTTCCGGACGAGCATGTCTCCGCAACGGCCATTCAGCTTGCGCTGACGGAAGTGGTGACCAGACACCTCTCACGCAACCTCAATGCCCCCGTAGCCGCCTTGTTGAACCGAGTGCCACCCGTCACACCGCTGCAACAGAACGGTGAGTCTCCAACCGAAGCGGCCAAACGGGTGGCGGGAACATTGGGCGGTGGATGCCTGGTCATACAAGGGCCTCCCGGAACCGGCAAGACGTTCACCGCCTCACAGGTCATCACGTCGCTTCTCGCTGCCGGCAAAAAAATCGGTGTCGCATCCAACAGCCACAAGGCCGTGATGAACCTGCTCTCAGCCTGCGGCGACGCCGCCAAGGAGAGTGGTTCTCAGCTCCACGGCATAAAAGTCGGAGGTGACGCGGAAGATCCCTTGTTTAGCTGCAACCCCGAATTGCAATACATCAAAGACAGCAACACCGCGCACCAGGCTTACACCGGCGGGGTTGTCGGGGGAACGGCTTGGCTCTTTACCAGACCTGAGTGGGAAAATGCACTCGATTTCTTGTTTATCGATGAAGCCGGACAGGTTGCCATCGCCAACGCCATCGCGATGGCTCGATGCGCCAAGAACCTTGTGCTCCTGGGTGATCAGATGCAACTTGAACAGCCGGTGCAAGGCTCCCATCCCGGCGATGCGGGTCTTTCGGCCCTCCAATACGCGCTCAAAGACCTGGAAGCCAGCCAACCCGATTCTCCTATCATGCATGCCGTGATACCTCCGGACTACGGGCTTTTCCTCGGCGAATCCCGGCGTATGCATCCGGCTGTCTGCCGATTCATTTCGGAGAGCATGTATGAGGGCCGACTTCAATCACATTCCGACTGCGCCCGGCAGAAGATCGTGGTCCCGCCTGGCGCCATCGGTCTCATTACCTGCGAAAACGGAATCCTCTTCAGCGGCGTGGAGCATGATGGCAATATCCAACAGAGTGACGAAGAGATTGAACGGGTCACGGCGATTTACCACGAACTCCATGGACGTCTCTACACCGACAAGGACGGCGTCACCAGACCACTGGCATTG
>DOFS01000066.1 GCA_003523945.1 Nitrospiraceae bacterium
TGAGGTTCACCGGACTGACGATGGTAGGCTTCTCCGACGATCCGCCCAGCCTTGACGACCACCGCGCCAACCATGGGATTGGGACTCGTCCGCCCTTTCCCCTTGGCGGCGAGGGAAAGGGCCCGCTTCATGAAGGTCACATCTGAGGGGACGGAGGTCACCGCCGTTTAGCAGCCGCAGTCGGTTTCTTACGGGTACGAGATGGAGAAGCTTTTTTCTTAGACGTGCTCTTCTTGCCTTGTGTCTTCGTCACGACATTCTTTTTCACTGTACTCTTCGTGGCCGACTTCTTCTTGGCCACGACTTTCTTAGGCGTGACTTTTTTTTCTGACGTTTTTTTCAATGACGCCTGTTTAGCCGTTTTGGTGGGACCGGATTTGCTTGCCACGGTTCGGGATTTGCTGGTGTTGCCAGACGTGGCCCGAGGCTGACGTTGACTCTCTTCCCGTTCCAGGACCGCTACGGCCGCCTGGGCCGCAGCAAGGCGTGCGATAGCCACCCGGTAGGGAGAACAGCTTACATAATTCAGACCTAATTCATGACAAAACGCCACGGAACTCGGCTCACCACCATGCTCCCCGCAAATACCCAGCTTGATAGACGGGCGGGTTTTCCGGCCTGCTTGAATCGCCCATTTCATGAGGGCTCCAACCCCTTCTTGATCCAACACCGCAAAGGGATCCGCTTCCAAAATATTTTCGGCTTTCTTGTCAATTGTGGCCTTACACATCCGGCACACCATTTTTTTCCAATCCACGTTGGTTCGTTGACAGACGGGACACCGATCCTGCCGATCCAGGTAAAACCCGATATAGGGTCCGGCGTCATCGCGCGAAAACCCGAATGTCGTTTGCGTCAGATCATTTGTTCCAAATGAAAAGAATTCAGCATGTTCGGCAATTTTTTCGGCGGTGACCACCGCACGAGGCAGTTCAATCATGGTGCCAATCAGGTAATTCAACTTCATGCCATATTGCGCCATGGTGTGCTGCGCCACCTCTTGAATCAATTCTTTTTGGGCTTTCATCTCTGACGGCATCCCTACCAGCGGGATCATGATCTCCGGCACAATCTTCTTGCCTTCACGCGCGACTTCACAGGCCGCTTCAAATATCGCTTGAACCTGCATGCGGGTAATTTCCGGCATCGTAATGCCAAGTCGACATCCACGAAGACCCAGCATGGGATTGTACTCATGCAACTCTTCGACCCGATCCAGAATGCGCTGTTTTTCTTGAATGACCTGTGGGTCACCATTGGTTACTTCTAACTTCGCAAGTTCAACCAGCAAATGTTCTCGTTTGGGTAAAAACTCGTGGAGGGGCGGATCGAGTAAGCGAATGGTGACCGGGAATCCCTTCATTTCCCGATAGAGTCCAATGAAGTCCTGCCGTTGAAGGGGCAGAAGCTGCTCTAAATACAACTCCCGCTCTTCTCTGGAGGATGCCAGGATCATTTGCTGCATGATGGGTACCCGGTCTTCGGCAAAAAACATGTGCTCCGTCCGGCAGAGCCCGATGCCCTCCGCCCCGAATCCTCGTGCGATGTGGGCCTGCTCGGGAATATCCGCATTCGAGCGAATCTTCAGTACTCTAAATGCATCCGCCCATTTCAAAATCGTCGAGAAATACTGATATTTTTCAGAGTCCTTTGGATCCATTCTTCCCTGAATCACCTGGATTACTTCGGAATCCACCACCGGGATGTCTCCGGCGTAGACCTGTCCGGTAAACCCGTTCAGAGAGAGAAAATCTCCTTCTGACAGAATCATGGATCCAAACTGCACCTTTCCGTTCGACAACACCTCTACGGCTTCACAGCCGGCGATACAGACTTTTCCCATCTGACGGGCCACTACGGCCGCATGCGAGGTCATCCCGCCCTTGGCCGTTAAAAAACCCTCGGCGGCATGCATCCCATGGATATCATCAGGACTCGTTTCATGACGGACCAGAATGGCCCGTTCCCCCTTGGCTTTCATGGCCACGGCTTTATCCGGGCTAAGAGCAATACGGCCGGCCGCCGCTCCCGGGCCTGCCGGAAGGCCTTTCCCTACAGACTGAAATTTGGCCTCATCACTGCTTTCGAAGATAGGGTACAGATATTGAGAGAGTTGTTCGGGAGCGACCCGCTTGACCGCTTCCCTCCGGTCGATGAGCCCCTGACGAACCATATCCACGGCAATCCGAACCGCTGCAATCCCGGTCCGTTTTCCAACCCGGGTTTGCAACATATACAACTTGCCCTCCTGGATCGTGAATTCCAGATCAAGCATGTCGCGATAGTGTTTTTCCAGAATACGCTGGGTTTTGATGAGATCCTTGTACGCTTCCGGCAGGGTGTCTTGTAACGCCACCACCGGCAAGGGGGTTCGAATCCCTGCAACGACATCCTCGCCCTGGGCATTAAGCAAACACTCGCCAAAAAAGACCGGGACGCCATTTGCGGGATTTCGTGTAAAGGCCACACCCGTCCCGCTGGTGTCACCCATATTGCCAAACACCATCGACTGCACATTCACGGCCGTCCCCCATTCATCGGGAATATCGTAGAGCCGGCGATAGGTCACGGCACGATCTCCAAACCAGGAATCAAACACCGCATCAACCGCCATCCGAAGTTGTTCAAATGGATCTTGCGGAAAATCTCGGGCGGTCTCGGTTTTGACCAATTCCTGATACTGCACCACTAGCTGCGCCAGGGCCTCTTCAGACAACTCGGTATCGTGCTTGACCCCTTGCGCCTGCTTCATCGCTTCCAGGGTAAGCTCAAACCGCTCACGAGCAATCCCCATCACCACGCTGCCAAACATCGTGATGAACCGCCGGTACGCATCAACGGCAAATCGTTTATTGCCGGTCTTTTTGGCCAAGCCCTCAACCGTTTGTTGGTTGAGGCCGAGGTTCAACACCGTATCCATCATACCGGGCATTGAGGCTCGCGCCCCTGACCGTACCGACACCAGCAATGGATTATCCGGATCGCCGAGTCTAGCCTTCATGGTCTGTTCCACCTGTCGCAGCCCACGGAGCGCCTGATCCCACATCCCGCCTGGATAGCGCCTTTTGGAATGAAAATATTCCACACAGGCCTCGGTGGTAATCGTAAACCCGGAAGGAACGGAAATTTTCAGGTTGGTCATTTCGGCCAATCCCGACCCTTTCCCTCCTAAAAGTTCCTTCATGTTGCCGGATCCTTCGGCTTTGCCGCCGCCAAAGAAATAGACATACTTTTTGTGCCGCATTTCTTCGCTCTCCTTTACCCGACCCGCAGACCTCTCGAAAAAAAAGATGTCATCACAGGAGAAGGCTGAATGACCGGCATTCTTCCCCCAACCCTTCTCCCCGTCGTGAGGAGACCCTTTCGGGTGACGGTCTTTTTTTTCAAAGAGGCCTGAGACAGGCGTGGTGTATGAATTTGAATATGTGAGCTGGCTGTTAGAAAAAAGGTGGGATTCACAAGCATTCAAACTGAATGGTGATTGATAGAATGAAGATGGTCCTGATATTTGGCAATTAGCACTTGCTTCGTCCACATGCCGGATACTATCACGACTATGGCAAAAATCATGAGCGCAATCAATCGAAAATTCTCTGCGGGATTTCCGGCAACATACAGGTTGCCATCCGGTCCCATGGCTAGGGTTTTTCCTTCCGGCAAAACATGCGTTTCACCTGAGATATCCGAAAAGTCCAGCCATTCGGAGCAGACCTTCACCAACCCATCCGCCCCCACCACCTTGACCCAGGTCACCTGGACACAATGCCCATTGGCGGGATCATAGAGTTCCGGGTTGGACAATGTCGTTTCCAAATCAATTCCACTCACCCAAAGTCCGGCCAATAACAAGGCATTGCAACCAATAATAAGGGCCACCGTCACAATCAGGGTAAAGCGTTTCAGGCGTCGTGAGGTCTCGGGGCTCTCTACTCGTTCCGTGCCATCCCCCATCGGATGTTCCTTCCCATGCGCGTCCCGCCTCCAGGACGGCGTAAAGGAATCTCTTCTACCGACTGCTATCCATTTGCCGACTGCAGACAGGATAAATCGGCAATCGTGAGAAACAGGTCATCAGTGGCCTTTAATAAGGAGAGGCGATTGGCCCGTGTCTGGGGATCGGGATCATTCACCATCACGGCTCCAAAGAACTCATCTATCGGGCATTTAAGCTCCAACAACGAATGAAGAGCTTTTCCATAATTCCGGTCGTTTACTGAATCGCTGATCCGTTGTTGCATCGCCCCCAAGGCCTGAAACAGCCGATGCTCCGATTCATGCACAAACCGTTCTGTCACGGCTTGCGAATCGGTCCAGTGTTCCTTTTCGACGATTCGGTGGGCCCGCTTAAACCCGATCATCAGAGGCTCAAAATCCGGTTGATACACCATGACTTGCAAGGCCTGCATTCGTGCGACCAGATCAGCTACGTCACAGACCATCGAATGGGGTACACGGATGACCGCTTCCATAACATCTTCACGTAATCCCAGGTGTTGCCGGCCATAAAACCGAAGCCGGTCAAGAATAAACGCCACAACCTCCAAACCGGTTTGAGCCGTGCTACGTACCGGGCCACCTTGTCCATCTAAGATCTGCAAGGCCTGCTCCACAACAGAAACAACATTCAGCCGGAGCGGCGTTTCCGTGATAATTCGCACCAACCCGTAAGCGGCTCGACGTAATCCTAACGGATCTTCTGAACCGGAAGGGGACATTCCAGCCGCAAAAAAAGCCACAATGGAATCACACCGGTCAGCCAGGGCGAGAAGCACCCCCGGCAACCCGGTCGGCAATTGATCGTCTGGAAATCGTGGGAAATACTGTTCCCCAATGGCGCGGCACACCTCTGCAGATTCGCCATCGTGCCGGGCATATTCCTCCCCCATCACCCCTTGTAGGGTCGGAAATTC
>DOFS01000036.1 GCA_003523945.1 Nitrospiraceae bacterium
AACGGCGAAAGAAAAAATGACCGAATGACAATAACTCCGCTATCGTACTTGCCTCAGCTGAAAATGCAACCCCCCCTTCAAAAATAACGCATTTACACATGCCTCCCTCCTCGCCTTCACCGACAAATTAAAAAATGCCAAAGTAATCGGTGGACTCCGCTGTCTCGAGAACCTTGACGCCGGCAGTCTCCGTGGGAAATCGCTTCAGCCTAAGCTGACGAGAATGCGATTGGTGCCGTCAGTCAGGAGGGGATAAAAGTGCCCGCGTGGGATCCGAACCCCACCAGGGCGGTAGGGATTGTGATCGCGTGTAAATCCCGGTTCGATTCCATTGATGGTGACCGATTGGACCATCACTGGTGCATCACCGGCAATGGAGTAGATCACGGTAATGGGTTTTTCATTGATGGCAAAAGTAAGGTGTAATCCATCCAGAAGTTTCGGCAAAACGGGATCGATGACCACATCGTCAAAAGACAGTCTCAAGCCCAGAAAATTGCTGACGATTTGATTGATCAAAATACCGGGCCCGCTGGAGTAAATGCGCCAACCCCCTTTCACCCGAACCTGACCTGCCCGCAGCGCATCCCAGAGCCGTTCGGCCTCATACCGATCACGCACATCCGCATCCGAGCTACTGAAATAGGCATTGCTCTGCCGTGTGACCGCGTTGGATACCTGGTCCTGAATCGTGATCGGTAGAATCTGCAAAATCGCGTCGTAGGCTTTCCGGGCTTGGCCGATTTTGCACATCGCTTCGATATAGCGGATGTGGGCGTGAACATATTGCAACCCGATCTCACGCCCGAAATGAGCCGACTCTTCGGCCCGGCGGAAAAGCACTCGCACCCCGCCTTGATAGGACACCGGTGTGTTCATAAGGCGGACACCGTCCTGAAAGCTTAAATGGGACTCGATGAGCCGCAGGTGATTCTGCACTTGCTCAGTGGTAAATAACTCGCCAATCATGCTGCGGGTCATCGGCAGCAGCCGGTAGTGAATCTTCGTGCGCGTATCGCTCGGGTGGATGATGGGTTCTATCCAGCCATCGGGGTGGCGATAGCCAAATCCGCTTACGACCTCACCCGGTAGAAGGTGCTGATTAAAGTCTGTTTTGATGCGCCGGGCCAACTGCAGCAGCCGTTGTTCGTCGGCATGGAGCCCGGCCTGGCTAAAGGCGGTGCCCAATTGTTGAAACACTTGATAGGTTAAGGCGACCGTCCAGGTGCTGACCATATGCTCGCGCATGGCGGATTGAGCCGGTTGAAGGGTATCGTCCCAATCCCCCGCGCCGTAGGCTGATAACGCCGTACTTGGAATAAAGCGGGATTCGATGGCATCAATCGTGCGCTGAACATGGCGTAACATAGTCGATCGGGTGGGACTGCGAACAAACGTGGGAATCTCGGTATAGGGAAGCTCGATGTCCAGGATGCTGAAATCATGGCTGGCTTCCAGGTACATCGCCAGCGCTTTTAAGGGCCAAAGGATGATGTCACCATGGCTCTCCGGATGCTGGATAGTGGCGAACCGGTCAAACATAAACCACTGTGGCCAATCAGCCGTCTTCTCGTATTGCTGGGCAAAGACCGTTAACAAGATCTGTTTCGCTTCAGGATGGTGTTGGGTGGCCAACAGGAGTTCGAACGGGCCTTGGCAGACATCGCGGACACCCCATGCGGCACCGGAATATTGTTCGAGACCATGGGGGATCGTGAGGTGCACCATGGCATTGTGGAGGTACCAGTAAAAGATGTCATTGAGTTTGTCACACAGCGGATTTGTCTTGGGGAGTGAGAGGTGAAAGTGTTTTCCGAGCGATTGCCAAAATGACCAGCCGGCCTGTTGGTCCTGTTGCAGATGAGCCGGCTGCGCTTGATATTTCTTGCATAATGTCTTTGCCTGCTCGGCGTTGACGATGGAACCCGTGATCGCTAAAGAAAACGTCTGCACCGGTTTAGTACGAAATGTAAGATAGGGGAGTCCACGGGACTGGTGATCGGTAAATAATTCGTCATCTGTCCCGATGTGGTCGACCTTGGCTGGTTCTGACGTGGTGATATAGAACACGGAATCCGGATAGCGTTGGGTCATCTCCGTACCGGCATGTGGTCTTAAAGTGGCGGTTGCGGTTTGGGCGTCAATATCGATATGGCCTTGATGATCCAGCTCATGGTTGCCTAAAACCAGATTGCTTAGGATGACAAAAGTCTCGGCCTGATCGGGCTCGATACTCAGAAACGCGGCGGCGTCTTCGGGGCTGACCCAGGCATCGACCACAATCCATCCTTGATCGGTTTTATAACGCCATCGGCAGGAGTGCAAGCCGATTTCATAACATGACGGCATCCCGAGAAGATGATACGTGGCGCCTTGCTTGATGAACACGCGCAGGCCGCTCGTTTTGAAGATGTTGAAGGGAGTTCTCGTAATAGACAACAGTTTGTTAAACGACGTGTTGCCAATGGTGAGATGGGAGTGAAAGATGCCGGCCATGTGCGTGGTGGAACTCAGTCCATCGTCCTGCGGAATCCGGGCGCTCCCGCTTCGCAAAATATGGCCGTGGGGGCGTTCGACAAGCTGCTCTTTGGCCTTTAACACCACATGGGTGGCGTCCGTATAGAAAAACGACAACAACCTTCCGTCTTGGACTTCCTCATGGCGTCGTCTATCCGGGTAGAGGTTTTGGACCTCATCGTCGGTTACATCCTGTCCGGTCAGCATCTGAAGGTTGTGCAGGATCGTCCTGGCGGCAGGTTGCGGGGTGAACACGCGATTGGGTGATTGAGCCTGTATTTGTTCGATACGATTTATCGTGGGCTGAATCCGGTCGGCGTCAGCGGCTTGGGTGGGCTCCGGATGGTGGGGAAGATATTC
>DOFS01000348.1 GCA_003523945.1 Nitrospiraceae bacterium
GGCCGAGTTTAATCTGTTGGGGGTCTTGAAACCGGCAATCCCCAGTACCTCAACAAACTTCACCAATGTGATTTGGCGCAATACGAGTAGTGGGGATGTTGCTGTGTGGCGTATGAATGGGATGAATATTACGTCAGTTGGATTTCCTGGGAGTATTTCCACGGATTGGAACATTGAACAGGTAGGAGATATGAATGGTGATGGTGAAGGAGACATCCTTTGGCGAAACACCATAAGCGGGGTGGTGGGAATTTGGCTTATGAGAAAGGAAAAAATTTTATCATCAAAATTCCTCGGTGGGGTTCCAGCCGAATGGGTGATTACGGGTAGCGGTGATATCAATGGGGATGGCAAAGCCGATGTGCTCTGGCGCAATATGAGTAGTGGGATGGTAACAGTTTGGTTTATGGAAGGGTTGTCTATTCAATCAGTCGGATTTCTTGGGAAGACTCCCACGGTGTGGGAAATAAAGCAGGTGGGTGATGTGAATGGTGATGGAAAGGCCGACCTGGTTTGGCAGAATCGGACGAATGGCACCGTGGCTGTGTGGTTGATGAATGGGCTGACCATTACGTCGGTGGGCTTCCCTGCAAGGACTTCGTTGGATTGGGAAATCCAAATTCTGGGGGATATCAATGGCGACAATAAAATGGATGCGATCTGGAGGAATACAAAAAGCGGCATGGTATCGGTATGGTTGATGAATGGGACGACGATTGCTTTGCCAGGTTTTCTAGGAGGCATACCCTTCGAATGGGAGATTAGGCAGGTAAGTGATGCGAATGGAGATGGAAAGGGAGACATCATCTTGCAGAATTTGACGAGTGGCAAGGTTGCGGTGTGGCTGATGGATGGGTCGAATATCAATTCTGTCGGATTTCCGGGCAGCACACCCGTGACCTGGAAGATTCAACAATAAGGTTGGCAGAAAAATCATTATGTTGTTAATCAGATTATAGAGAGTAATCGTGTTGTCTGCAGATTGCAGGCAGTAGGGCGAGCCATGAAATGTCAGGTCCAACGAAAGCAAGTGAGCGGTTGTCCCTTTCTCATGGGGTGTGCGGGGTTTTCCTGAGTATCAGTCTGCGTGGGCTAACAGATTGTGCGTTGGCCTCTGATCCCCCAGTTCCGCTCCAAGTCATTTCCGGCCAATTGACCGGCCGGTTGAATCAGGTGACACTGCGCATCGTCTTTGATCAGTTGCATGAACAATTGGGTCTTGACTATGTGGCACCCCATGCAGAACTGGTGAAAGTCATTTCGGTGACGTTGAAGAAAGAATCTGTGCCCGGGGCACTATCAACAAAGATCCTGGCTCGGTGGGACTATGCATTTACTTTGGATGCGGGTGGAAATGTCACTGCCCTCCATAGGATGGCCCTTGAGGTTCCAAATACCGATATAATGGTTTTTAGCCAGGGAAGAGAATCTCACGACCCAACTGACCTGGTGTTCGCAAGAGAAGAAGGCGTAGGCCCTGGGTTAGGTAGGTCGCCTGAGGACGAATCGAGCAAGAACGTCCCACTATCTTCTATGCCAATTCGAAAGGGAACCAGGGGAAGTAGGAGAGTCTTCGCCTCCCATGACCCTTCTATGATTCGTCCTCCTGCACCAGCATCTCTATGCCAATCTTGCCCGCGAATCCCAAGGGCATGCAAGTTTCTCGTGCAGATATTGTCCAAGTGATGGAAATCATTCCACCGTCTGCCTACCTTCCGATGGCTATTCAGCCGGTGTCGGTTTTCAGCCAACCAGAAATTCTTCTGCCCCCTAAGTCCTTAACCTCGAATCTCCAACTCTTCTCACCGGATTCACGATCTGTACGATCTATATAACCGTGGCCTTGACTGAGCTCCACCCCGGGTATTTGCTTGAGTATGTTTTTGCTAGAGAGGGCCTGAATGTCATTCAAAACCAGACCGGATATTTTCGACTTATCGGTTTAAACGAGGGAGGATGAGACGATTTGCAAGGGTGTGGTGCAGAGAGTCATGTGGATTGTGCGTCATTTAGAAGGTATGGAGTATTAGAAGGTATGGAGTAGCGAAATGTATGGTTTCAGGTCTCGTGGAATCTTAATGCACATCTGTAGTCCTTGCTTGGTTACTCATCCTTATAGATCTAGTCAATTGCGTAGCATACACCTTCCTTTTCCTCTCAGGGTAGACTTCACTCCTCATGACAGCAGCCTTGCTTGATGCACCTTGTTGGGAACATCCCACTTCTTCTGTGTTTGACTTCAGCCCTTTTCAGGGTTGTGAACAGATGTGAAATATTCAAAAGGCCAATTCGGTAAGCATTGCTGATCAGGAAGGAGGCGTTTTAATCGGGTGTGTTGAGTTATTCCTCATCCTGATGCGAATGAAGTCATGGCAAGGTCTCAAGGAATGATGCTCACGAGCAACATGGCAGAGGTCTGGCCGGAATGGGTTTGAGGAGAGGAGGCGTTCACCTGCTGGTTGTGTACGATTTTGAGGCTAAGGGTTTGTTGGTGGTGGTTCAGATGCAAGTAGTCACGCACATCTTTTTTAAATAAAAGGGAAACGTCGTAGATTTGAGGATTGGCACGGGTATTTGACCGTTGGTTGAGTATGTATTGCCCCAGGAGTGAGACATTCAGGGAGTCATCCATAGCAAGGTAGGCATACCCGAGCTTAGCGGAAAGTTTATCAGTTTTTAATGCGTCAAATCGATTCAGGTCTCTGGTGAGTTCAACTCCCGGTTTAAGAGTCGATGTTGTGGAAACTCGAAAACTCGAACCAAGATTGGTAAAAAAACGATCCTTAGCCATGGTGCCTTGTGAATTGACCCGACGTGTAAATCCCCACTGGGGAATGAGGTCTACCGGTTCTAACAAATTTATGGTACCACTCATTTTTGATCCAATTTCTTCCTCTAACCCATTCTCTCCAAACTCACTTTGAGACCTCTTATAGTATGAGGACCAATCCCCCTTGCTTGCTCCCTGTAGAAATGAAAGGTTCGCCGAAACAGATTCCGTGTTAATGGCATTCGAAAGAGGTCCCTCGGGACGAGTAAAGATGTCTGTCTGCTGTCGGGCATAGCTAAGGGATAAGCTGGGCCAATTAGGAGCGGCCCAGAGCAGAGAAAACTTTTGTTGGTTAGCGACTGTTTGGGCTCGAGCCAGGTCTCCTTCTACATTATTGGTGAATCGACTGAGTTCAATTTTAGGAGTGAAGAGGGGAAGATTCCATTCCCACATAAGTTTTCCACCTACTCGATCATTGGGTGTTGCAAATGAAGTGTCCCCGGTTTCTTGTCCGGAATAGCCATACTGAGCCTGGTACTTCATCCCAGCTGTGGTTCCCTTAATTACGATTTGAGCTCCCATGCGGTTCGTAGAGGGTGTGGAGGAGTTGTCTGTTACAAAGGGATCCCGATACACCATCTGGACTCCAGCTTTTAGGGCTTCTTGAAACAGAGGAATGTCATTTGATGCTTCATAAAGACTGCTGCCACCTTGCCTCGCTAAGGAAGG
>DOFS01000279.1 GCA_003523945.1 Nitrospiraceae bacterium
GACTCCAGAGGTAATCGCACTTCCATGAATGAGAATGAGCTCTTAATCGCGGCTTCCTTGGAACGGTACGCGGGGTCTTGTGTGGGAGCCAAGTGACGTAGGCCAAGTTTTTCGTGTGTGTCACGAGAGCACGGCTTGCGAGTTGATCGCGTTGTGTGGGAAAGATTTCGGTGAAGTCTTTTTCTTATTTCTCCAAGTGTCTCTCACTGTATAGGCCTTGAGGGGCCTTACTTCTTCTTCCTCTGTTTTTTATTTTTCCCCGGAATTGACCTTACCCGTTTGGAAACGTGGATGTCTGTCCATGTTGTGGGTACCTACAAGGTTCAACTCGCGTCGAACGACGAATGCAAGCCATTTTCCTTTGCTATGTTGCGTAACTAAAATTGAGAGTGTCGATTTTGTAGCGAGCATATCGTGAAATGTGCTTCCCGATTTTCTTTGTGAATATCAGAGAGCATATTGCCCCTTCCCGTCTTTCATACTATAGCTTCCTAACTGACTCACAATTTCTTGCCTGTTCATGAGAATCATCCTGAATAGGAGGGCTTTTAATTGTGAGGTTTTTAAGATTCAGGGGGCCAACTCCCGGGGAGAGCCAAGTGGTCATGTGAAGAGATGGGTAGAGGCTGAGAGCATGCACAGGAAACAACAGACACGGAGTCGAGAAAGCCTGTTTGGAGACATACGACCTATATGTTGCAATGTGTTGTAAAGGCAAAACACTTCAGTTTGTGTGTGCGGGGATCAAGAAGGAGTAGGGAAATATTGGGTGTAATCAAGAAATGGTCAAAGGAAGAAAATGGCCATCAGGATGAAGCCACTGACCGAGCCACAAGATTAGGCGTCGATATAATCCACCCAGGTTTCTTTTTCCGCTAGGTAGGCTTGGCCTTTGAAGTTCAGTCGGGTCCGCATGCTGGTAAATCCTAGGTCACGTAGTTGATCGGTAATATCCTTGAGGGCTTCCTGAACGGTTCGATAGACCTGTGATTGCAAGTTCAGCGCTTCGTACATGACCGTTCCAGAGTATCCGCGATCCACCCGTTTAATTGGGATCATTCGATTGAAATATCGGTCACTAGGGTCCATGCCCTCCAATTGATGCTTTTCTACGACGGCATTTCTGACTCGAAAGGATAAGGGAAGCGATGTCATGTGCTCTAGCTCCAGCTTAACGATGGATAGCGGTGGATTTTCTTTCTGATGGAAACGGATTATAGGCCGCACCGATGGGGGCCGCAAGCGTGGTTGACTTCCTTCAGAACCCCCACGTAACCTTCCTAACGCTTAGGATAAAATACGGTTGTGAGAAAGGTGTTGTGGCGAAATGGACCGCAAGTCACCCGTTGCCGAGATTCCAATCAACCTTCCCAACAGTCTCACGGTTCTCCGGATTCTGCTTGTTCCCGTCTTCGTTGGGCTATTGCTCTATGAATATTTTGATTATGCCCTTGTGACGCTGTTGGTGGCGGCGGTGACCGATGGACTGGATGGGGCAATTGCCCGTATCACCGACCAGCGCACTCGCCTTGGGGAGTATCTCGATCCTCTGGCTGACAAATTACTTCTCATGTCAGCCATCGTAACCTTATCTGTCCTTCATTTTATACCTGTGTGGGCGGTAATTCTTGTGGTGAGTCGTGATGCTATTCTCCTCACCGGGACGATAGTGGCCAATCTGACCGAAATTGACATTGATATTACTCCTACCTGGCTGGGAAAGGGTACTACCTTCGCACAAATTTGCTATGTCATCATGGTGATTCTCTTTGCGACGGGGCGCGTTCCTGCGGAAGGCGTCCTTCCCTTTCTCTCCGTGATGGTCATCCTGACGACCGGTTCTGGCGTGCATTATTTGTTCAGGGGGATTCAACATCTTAATTCCTCAAGTGAGAAAAAAGGGTAAACGGAGGTTGCCGGTGAATCGAGAGCGGGTGGGGCTGCAGCTGGTGAATGCGAAGGTGATCTCTTCAGATGATTTGTCTCAGGCGCTAAATATTCAACAGAGAGAAGGCGGGCGCCTTGGGAGCATTCTTGTTCGTATGGGGGTCCTGTCCGAATCTACACTATTGGAGTTTCTCAGTCAGCACTTTGGGGTCGCCACCGTAGAATTGTCTACGTGCTCGATTGATGGGAGTCTTAGGGAATTGGTTCCTTATGATGTTGTCCACCAGCACCTCGTCTTGCCGGTGAGAAAAACTACTACACGACTGAATCTGGCTATGGCCGACCCCACGAATGCGTCTTTGCTGGATGACTTGAGATTTCGTACGGGACTGCACGTCATCCCGATGGTGGCCACGGAGTCGGATTTACGGACCGCAATTTCCCACGTGTATGGCCAAAGTCCGGATGGATCTTCCCCGCTTATGGAAACTATGCCAAATGAGGAGCGGAGTAATTTCAAAAGCCAAGGAGATAGCGACCGGGTCTCAGCCAATTCGGTGAGTAAATCTTTTGGCCTCTACTCTTTCCCTACTAACGGCTTGCATGATCAAGAAAGATCTTTAATTCTTCAGGACAAAGCTGAGGTTTCTCATGAAAAGCGGCATATCAAAATCGATAAGGATTCTTCAGCCGTGGATGCCGTGAATCGCCTCGTTCAGCAGGGTATTGAAATGGAGGCGAGCGATATCCATTTTGAGCCGATGGAGAACATGATCCGGATTCGCTTCCGGTTGGATGGGGTTTTACGCCCGATTCAAAATCTGCCCAAAAATCTCCATCAGGCATTATTGGCCAGGGTGAAAATTCTTTCTGATCTGGATATTGCCGAACGTCGGTTACCCCAAGATGGACGGATGAAGATGGAGGGCTTCCCCCATGTGGATATTCGAGTAGCTATTCTGCCGTGTTTATTTGGCGAAAAAGCGGTCTTACGTCTCCTGAATCAATCCGGACTTTCGCTGCATTTGACGAATCTTGGGATCAACCAGCCTGATTTGGATCGGGTGACGACGGCCCTGGAAAACCCCTATGGCATGATCCTGGTAACGGGTCCTACTGGAAGCGGGAAGACGACAACGCTCTATAGCGCGTTACAATTCCTGAACACTCCACAGATGAATATTGTAACTGTCGAAGATCCCGTGGAATATCAGATACAGGGCATTAATCAATTGCAAATTCATGAAGAAATCGGATTGAATTTTTCTACCGGTTTACGAGCCTTCCTGCGGCAGGATCCTGATGTGATGATGGTGGGGGAAATTCGTGATCGGGAAACTGCACAGATCGCGATTCAGGCTTCCCTGACTGGTCATCGAGTCCTTTCGACCTTGCATACGATGAATGCCCCTGGTGCGATTACCCGGCTCATAGATATGAACATTGAACCGTTTTTGGTTTCTTCTGCCGTTTCGCTCATTGTGGGACAGCGTTTGGTTAGGAAAATTTGTGATCACTGTCGTGAATGCGATACGGCTTCCCGCCCTCAATTGCTGGAACTGGGGTTTGATAAGGATGCTTTGGTCGCGGTCCAAGCGATGAAAGGACGGGGATGTGCCTCCTGTCATTTGACCGGGTTTAAAGGACGGATGGCACTATTTGAGATTTTGCCAATTTTTGAAGGGCTACATGCCAAGATTTTGGCACGGGCATCGACGAACGAGTTGAAACTCTGCGCGATACATGAAGGTTTTCGAACGCTCCGGCAGGCGGGGTTGTCGGCTGTTCAAAGTGGTTTGACCACTGTTGGTGAGGTGTTTGCCGAAACGAGGTCGGATGTTTCTGTATAAGGATCACGGAAGGCAGGTGGCCCAATGGAATTGACAGCACTACTCGCTGAATTATGCCGGCTGGGTGGCTCGGATTTGCACCTGGTCTCGGGAAGCGTGCCTCGCTTTCGGGTGGACGGGTATTTGCGGCCTATGGAGTCTCCAAAGTTGACCAGTCAGGATATGTCTCGATTGACAGAGAGTCTGTTGACTGAAGTACAGCACCATCAGGTTACGCAGACCGGAGAGTGGGATGGAGCCTACAGCGTTCCTGCAATTGGCCGGTTTCGGATCCATGTTTATACCCAAAGAGGATCCTTAGCCATGGCTATTCGTACGGTGTCCGGGAAGATTCCGACGTTTGAAGAATTAGGCTTGCCGCCCATTGTTGAAGAACTTATGAGAAAACCCCAGGGGTTGATTTTGGTGACCGGGCCGACGGGAAGTGGAAAAAGTACGACATTAGCCTCGATGCTGGATCGTGTTAATGAGGAACGGCATGCCCATATCATTTCGTTGGAAGACCCCATTGAGATTTTGCATTCACACAAAAAGAGCTTGGTATCTCAAATGGAAGTCGGATCTGATATTCGCGAATTCCAAGCCGCCCTGAAAGGTATCTTACGTCAAGATCCCGATGTGGTGTTTTTGGGAGAATTGCGTGATCTCGAAACCATTCAGGCGGCTCTCACCATGGCCGAAACCGGACATCTTACAGTGGCTACCTTGCATACGAATTCGGCGATTCACACGCTCACGCGCCTGGTCTCTGTGTTTCCTCCACACCATCAACAAGAAATTCGTATTCAATTGTCGATGGTTCTAGAAGGCATTTTGGCTCAGCGGCTTCTGCCTCGCTCAGAAGGAAAGGGCCGAGTCCTGGCTTTGGAAATTCTGATTCCCTCTCCGGCAATTCGGAACCTGATTCGTGAGGACAAGATTCATCAGATGTATTCCATGATGCAAACCGGACAAGCGCAATATGGCATGCAGACGATGAATCAGGCCTTGGCCGACTTAGCTGGCCAAGGAATGATTTCATCTAAACTGGCCATGGGACTTACGACACTTCCTGAAGAGCTTTCCAAGCTATTGGACCGCACCGGGCGTGATCGGCTTGGGGCGATGTCGTTGGCCAGGTTGCGTCCTCGGATGTAAGTGATGACTTTCTTGATTTCTCCCAGAGAAAGCGAGCCATAGTTCGAGATGCCTAAGTTTGAATATTGTGCGAAAAATGGCATTGGACAGACGGTGCAAGGGGAAGTGTCGGCTGCCACTTCCGGGGAGGCACTACAGCTTCTGCGTGGGCAGAACGTCTTGGTGACCCGTTTACAGGAAAAAGTTGAACGGGTATTCAATCTCAGCGGTCCGCTAGGCGGCTGGAGTTTTCAGTGGAATCTGCGAGGCGTGAAAAGCAAAGAATTGGTGGCCTTTACCCATCAGCTGGCGACGTTGATTCGCGCGGGTGTGCCTCTTTTGGAGTGCTTGGATATTCTCTCTAGCGAAGCTGAAAACCCGATCTTGCAACAGGTGGTCAAACAGATTCGAGAGGACGTGGCGGGCGGAACCTTGTTGGCTCAAGCTTTGGAGCGTAAGCCAACTATCTTCCATGAATTTTATCGGAGTATGGTGCAAGTGGGAGAGACCACGGGTCGCTTGGATGAGAGTTTGACACAACTGGTGGTGTACTTGGATAAACAGGCTCAACTGCGGGCAAAAATTTTTTCTGGATTAGCTTATCCGGCTTTGCTTGTGGCTGTGGCGCTGATTGTTTTGATCTTTTTACTGATTTGGGTGGTTCCTCTTTTTTCCGGCTTATTTCAAGATATGGGTGAATCGCTTCCTTGGTTGACTCAGGTGGTGATTGACGTGGCTGAGGGGTTTCGGCATCATTTTTTTCTGTTGGCGATTCTCCTAGGAAGTTTAATGATGGGCACCAGGTGGGCGCTGAAAAATCCAAAAAGTCGACAGGCCATTGATGGGTGGATCTTACGGGTTCCCCTTTTGGGATCCGTGATCCAAAAAGCCGCAACGGTGCGTTTTGCCAGAACATTAGGGTTTTTGGTTCGTCGGGGGGTTCCATTGTTATCGGCCTTGGGTGTGGCGGGAACGGTCTCTGGCAATAAAGTATTTGAGCAAAGCATTAAGATGGCGATCACTGAGGTTCAAGGTGGGAAGCCTCTCTCGGAGGTCTTGCGGGCTCGCCAGATCTTTCCTCCCATGGTGCCCCAGATGATCAAGGTGGGTGAATCAACCGGTTCTATGGATGCCATGCTTGAAAAAATTGGGGATCTCTTTGAGCAAGAGGTCGATCGAACGGTGGCCACTTTAACCTCGGTCCTCGAGCCCATTATAATCGTGGTCGTGGGCAGTGGGATTGCCCTTGTCGTCGTGGCAATGTATCTTCCCATTTTTTCGATCGGTTCGGTCATCGGATGAATTTGGAGGTTGTTCGACGTGAGTGAGAGTGCTAAATCAGCTACTGAAATCGTGGTGCGGGCGCCAGCCAAGGTCAATCTGTTAATCCGGGTACTGGATCGTTTGCCAAATGGGTATCATAATTTGTGGTCCCTTATGCATACCGTCGAGGTCTTTGACCTTCTTCGAATCCGGCTTAATCCTGATCGGAAGGGTGTTTTTCTTACATGTGGAGATGCACCGTTGCCCTTGGATAAGGGAAATTTGGTCTATAGGGCCGCTGACTTGGTGCTTCAGCGGGCTGAAGAGTGTGCTGGGGTTGAGATTGAATTGACCAAAATCATTCCCTTGTCGGCCGGTCTGGGAGGGGGGAGTAGTGATGCCGCCGCCACCTTATATGGCCTGGTTAAATTGCTGCGGTTAGATTGGACTTTTTCTGAATTTTGTGAGGCTGGTGCAGCTCTCGGAAGTGATATTCCCTTTTTTTTTAGAGCACCCTGTGCCGTGGTTCAGGGGTGGGGACAGGAAGTGGCGGCCTGTTCCCTTAAGGGCGAAAAATGGATCGTTCTCGTCAATCCTGGCTTTCCGATTCAGACAAAATGGGCCTATGACCAGCTTGCCTCCCAACGCACGGTCGTCCGTCCTCTAGGTGAATTTCCAAGCAGGGTAGATCGTGAGTTGACACTCTCTTGGGAGGAATTGATTGGGGAAATGGAAAATGATTTTGAAACGCCGTTATTCCCGTTTTATCCAATTTTAGGGTTCATTAAGGACACCTTGCTTTCTTTTGGGGCTCAAACCGCACTATTGTCGGGTAGCGGAGCCACCGTATTTGGAGTTTTCCACACTCAGGAGGGGGCAAGGGAGGCTTCAACCCGTTTACGCCGTGATACCAGGTGGAAAATCTTTGATATCCCGATGGGTTCGACCGATTTACCTCATGACCGGTTCCATGTTGCCTCTTCTTCCCAGACTTTCCAAATGTAAATTCAGGTATTTGAGTTGACAAGCCGCAGATTGTAGAATTACCTTTGCTCTGCTTTTTTGTGAAGATCTGCGACGGTTCATTATATCCCTAGCCAAGTTCAAACCACTATGCTCCGAGATTTAAAATTGTTAACGGGCAACTCTAACCCTGCCCTGGCCCGAGAAATTGCCCAGTATATCGGCCAGGATTTAGGTCTGGCGACGGTTACAACCTTTAGTGATGGGGAAATCAGAGTTAGAATTGAGGAAAATGTGCGGGGAGGCGATGTTTTTCTTATTCAATCCTGCTGCCACCCGGTGAATACCTCGATCATGGAGTTATTGCTCTTGATCGATGCGGTTAAACGATCCTCGGCTTCCAGAATTACGGCGGTGATTCCTTATTACGGATACGGGAGACAAGATCGAAAGGATCAACCGCGAGTACCCATAAGTGCCAAATTAATTGCGGATTTGATCACTGCGGCCGGCGCGAATCGGATTTTGACCATGGATCTTCATGCCGGACCCATCCAAGGATTCTTCAATATTCCCGTCGATCATCTTTATGCCATGCCTGTGTTGTTGGACTATATAAAAAAGCAAAACATTTCTGATTTGGTCATCGTGTCCCCTGATGCGGGAGGGGTCGAGCGAGCAAGAGCATTTGCCAAACGATTGAATTCCTCTCTCGCGATTATTGATAAGCGTCGGGAATCGCCCAATCAGGCTGAAGTAATGAATATAATTGGCGATGTCCAGGACAAGCATGCGTTATTGTTTGATGACATGATTGATACGGCCGGAACTATTGTCCAAACGGCTCAAACCTGTATGGATAATGGAGCCCTGTCGGCTTGGGCTGGGAGTACGCATGCAGTCCTGTCTGGTCCAGCTCTGGAGCGGTTGCAATCGTCCTGTCTTCGGGAGGTAATGGTTACCAATACCATTCCTTTAAATGGGAAGGATCAGCAGTGTCCAAAACTAAAAACCCTCACCGTCGCTCCTTTGCTGGGTGAGGCGATTTTGAGGATTCACCGTGAGGAATCGGTGACGTCCCTGTTTGTATAGGTTAGCTTACTGTTCATTCACTCTCAATTTAGAAGAGGTCAAGACGATGAAATATGAACTTGAAGTAGAAAAACGGGATCAGGCTGGAAAAGGCGTGGCGCGGCAGCTTCGGCGACAGGGGAAAATTCCTGGAGTCCTCTATGGAGGGGGCAAGTCTGAATTTGTGGCCATGGATCATAAGATTGCGCGTAATCTGGTCCTTTCTCAGGTTGGCCATACCGGTCTGCTGACTGTTCGAGTTTCCGGCGCAGAAGAACGGATCGCAGTTCTTCAGGATCACCAAATTGATCCTCTCACTGGGGCAATCTTACATGTAGATCTCTTTGAAGTTTCAATGAAAAAGCCCATTCGAGTCAGAGTTCCCGTGACGGTCATTGGAGAAGTCCCTCTTGGTGTGAAAGAGGGGGGTATTTTGCATCAGCTTTTGCGCGAATTACATATTGAATGTCTTCCGGCCCAGATTCCTGACCATATTGAAATTGATGCCTCAGGATTTGGGGTTGGTGATGGTGTGCATGTAAAGGAAGTTGAAGCCCCGACAGGTGTCAAAATATTGGATGATGAGGATCTCATGGTGGCTCATGTTGCCTCGAAGATGTCTGAGGCCAAATTAGAGTCCCTACTGGTTCGTGAGGCCGGTGAAGGCGTGGTGGCGCCGGTTGCCACTGCAGAGGTGGCAGCTCCCGGAGCGGTTGCGGCAGCACCTGATAGTAAAGCGAAAGAAGGCAAGAAGTAATCCTTGCATGTGGTAGTGGGCCTTGGAAATCCCGGAGGGGCCTATAAGCACACTCGACACAATTTAGGGTGGATGGTCATTGACCAGGCGGCGGATCGTTGGAATGTCCCCTTGGTTAGACAGGAGCATGCGTTTCTGGGGCAAGGTGAGCTTAAAGGCCATCCGGTCTTGCTCGTTCTTCCTCTGACGTGGATGAATCAAACTGGAGTTGTGGTTCGGGCTGTCCTTCAGGATTTATCTCCTGCATCGCTGGATCTCATTGTTGTGCATGATGATCTGGACCTGTCTCTTGGAGTGATCAAGATCAAAACTCGTGGAGGCGCTGGGGGTCATAATGGTCTGCGGTCGGTTCTGTCGTGTATAGGCCCGAAAGAATTTTCTCGTGTCAAAATTGGAATAGGACGCCCTCAGAACAATGAGGATCTTGCGAATTTTGTGCTTTCGCCATTTTTAGTAGAAGAGTGGGCTCAAATTAACTCAACTCTCCCGAAAGCCGTCGATGTGTTGGAATGTCTCATTTGTGAGGGACCGGAAGTGGCGATGAATCAATTTCATGTGCGGTCTTCTGAATAGGGAATGCCATAAGCAGCCTGCAATTCTTCTGATTGAGCAGTTCACATGGCAACAGCGGAAAGATCTATTCAAGACTTTGCATGGGGTTGGGGCCCGGGACAAGTAGTTCATCCCTTCTTTTTGCAATAGAAGGTCGCCTGGGTAACTCCGTCGTTTAGGGGGTGTGAGGACAGTGCCATGACGACATGGATGTCTCTGCGTAATGGAACCTAGTTATAGAGTGCCTGATCTTTCAGCTTTGCTGAAATGTCCTCTTTTAATTGGGGCTTCACTAGCGTTTTTGATCGAAATATCTGAGGCTGACGCTTTGTGGTAGTTTTAAGGTCTGAAAAGTGATTTTCCACTCAGGAAAAATATCAGATTATTTTCTTACTGAATGCGTTAGATACTTTCCCTGAGACGAGTTTGACACTCTATTTTACCCTATGGTAGCTTGGTTCCCCTTTTGTGATACAACACGATTGCTCTGCCTGAAAACTAGAAAAATCCTCCAGAGGGAAAGGTTATTATGAAACTGTATGAATCACTATGTATTCTTCGTCCGGTTCAAGTGGAGACAGAAAATGAACGAGTGATTGAAAAAATGAAAGAAGTCCTGACTCAGGCTGGGGCGAATATTATAAAGCTGGATAATAGCGGGAAAAAGAAATTGGCCTATGATATTCAACACGAGCGCAAGGGGACCTATATTACGGTTCAATTTGAAGGCCCTCCCACCGTGATCTTTGAATTGGAGCGCTTTCAGCGCATGGAAGATCAGGTGATGAAGTTTATGACCGTACGGCTGAACCCGAAGGACTTGGTAGCGGTAGGTGAAGCAAGCGGAGAGGATGCAGAAGATGGTGGGATTCAATAAAGTCATTTTGATTGGAAATCTGACTAGGGATCCTGAGCTTCGGTATACACCAAGTGGAACCCCTGTGGTGAACTTCCCGTTAGCGGTCAATCGCCGATATCGTCAGGCTGATGATCAAAAAGAAGAGGTGTGTTATGTTGACATTGTCGTGTTTGGCCGGCAAGCCGAACATTGTGGCCAATACCTCAATAAAGGTGACGGGGCCATCGTTGATGGTCGCCTGCAGCAACGGCGGTGGGAAACGGAAGACGGGCAGAAGCGAAGCAAACATGAAGTCGTTGCTCAAACAGTCACGTTCTTGCCGAAAAAGTCCTCCTCGGGTAGCTCTGGGTCAGGAGTGACTGAGGAATCTACATATGATTCAGAAGAATATTATCCTGACCCCATGCCCTAATTTTTAGCCTAGGAGAGGTTTCTGTGGAAAAAGGACGATTGTTTCAGCGGAAAAGAGTGTGCCGCTTTTGCTTCGATAGCACGCCATTAGATTATAAGGATGCCAATCTATTGAGGAATTTCCTCACAGAGCGTGGACGAATTATCCCTCGTCGAACATCTGGCAATTGTTTGCGGCATCAACGGAAATTAACCCAAGCGATTAAACGTGCCAGGCATGTTGCCATCCTTTCATTTGCAGAAGAACACTGAAAGCACGAATGTTCTTCGAAATCGGGCAGTAGGATAGAATATCGTGGTGGGAAGTTGTGATATGTCGATAACGATCAACCTACTAGATGTTCCTCCAACGGGGCTTCAAATTCATCAGGAGGTGGAGCCGTCCGCCTTATCGCTCTCCCATGATGAGGGCACCCTTATTGGGAACTTAAGCTGTCACGGAAATCTCTTTCTGATTGGCGAGCGGGCAGCACACTTTCAAGGGAAAATATCTGGAAAGGTTTCCAGGGAATGTGTCCGCTGTCTGGATCAATTTGAGGAAGATCTGTCCTTATCGTGTGAAGTGGAATTTAAAAAGCCTGTGAAAGCGGTCAATGTGATTGTACCGCACAGAGATAAGGAAAAAGGGGTAAAGGGACATGCCAAATCCGCCGATGAGCATGCGACCGACGAGGACGTCTACCCTATTGTTGGAAATGACATCGACCTACTTCCAGCTATTCGAGAACAAGTCATTCTTGCTACCCCGCTTCAATCTTTGTGCAATGAAAATTGCCTTGGGTTGTGCCAAAAATGCGGGGGCAATTTAAATGAAGGCATGTGTGGGTGTTGTACTCCAGTTACTAGTTCATCACCAGTTGAAAACTTTCAGGAAACGATAGCAAAAAAAAACCCATCCAAGCGTTCCTCTGTTTCTCGAAGGGGATCGTGAAGGCACCAATCACCTCTTTAACATAAAAGTTGGACTATTATGGCAAACCCTAAACACAAAATATCTAAAGCCCGTAGAGATAAACGGCGGTCTCATCTCAAGCTCACCCCGCCAAATTTGTCTACGTGCCCTCAATGTCATGAGCTCAAGCCATCGCATATGACCTGCCTGAATTGTGGAACCTATAACGGGACTGCCATTATTTCGGTTGAAGAGGGATAACGGTTTCTTTCTTCCCGAGTCAGTCATCTTTTTAAAACCAATCCCATGAAAATAGCCGTGGACGCGATGGGGGGGGATCATGGATTATCTCCCAATGTCGAAGGAGCCATACAGGCTACTAGGGAATCCTCTCTCTCGATTATCCTGGTCGGAGACGAACCCTCTCTCAAATCTCACCTGGACAAACTCGGCGGAACAAAAACCGGCATTGAAATTTTTCATGCGCCACAAGTCGTGGACATGCATGAATCTCCAGCGTTGATTGCCAGAAAAAAACGAGATTCTTCCATATGGAAAGCCACGGAATTAGTTAAAAATAAGCAAGCCGACGCGCTGGTGTCTGCCGGGAATACTGGTGCGACCATGGTGTCGGCGTTTTTTCTTTTGGGCTTGATTCAAGGGGTTGAACGACCGGCTATCGCAGCGACATTGCCGACCCGCCAGGGTAAAGCGATCATGTTGGATGTCGGCGCTACTGTAGATTGTACGGCGCGACAACTCTTTCAGTTTGGAATTATGGGGCATGAATACGGCAGGCACCTTCTGGGATCTGATAGGCCCAGAGTGGGTCTGTTGAGTATTGGGGAAGAAGATACCAAGGGGAATGAAGTCACGAAAGAAACCTTTAAATTGTTAAAGGACAGCCCTATTAATTTTATTGGAAATGTTGAAGGGCGAGATGTGTATAGTGGGAATGCGGATGTCATTGTAACGGATGGGTTTATTGGAAATGTTGCCTTGAAAATTTCTGAAGGGTTGGCGGATGCGATAAAAAAAATGCTGATGAAAGAAATCGCCCAGTCAGCTCTCGGTCGGCTTTCTTATCTGTTTGTGGCCGGACCCCTTTTGCGTTTGCGGCGAAAAACCGATTATGCCGAATTCGGCGGGGCTCCTCTATTAGGAGTCGAGGGTATTAGTATGATCTGTCATGGTCGCTCCTCCTCAAAAGCCATCAAAAATGCTATTCTCCGAGCTCAGACTTTGGCGGAAGGTGGCTTGATTGAAGAAATCCGGGGTGACATTGCACAAGGTTGCAGTTGAGTTCAACAGGGTGTCTCAGGAATGAATAGTCTAATTCTAGGGACAGGAGCCTATGTGCCCAAGCGAGTCTTGACCAATGCGGATTTGGAGCGCATGGTTGACACCTCTGACACCTGGATTGTCGAACGAACAGGCATTCGGGAACGGCGCGTGGTTGAGCCAGGGGAGGCCTGTTCTGATTTGGCCGTTGAGGCGGCCCGGCGTGCGTTAATTGCTGCTGATGTGGCGCCATCAGAGATTGACCTGATCCTTTTGGCCACTTGTACAGGCGATTCTCCTCTTCCTTCCACAGCGTGCCTCATTCAACATCGCTTAGGGGCTAATCGGGCAGCGGCATGTGATATTTCCGCCGCCTGTTGTGGGTTTATTTATGCATTGGCCATTGCTGATGCCTATGTGAAAAATGGTATGCGGCATGTATTGGTCATTGGTTCCGAAGTCATGTCAGCAATTACTGATTGGACCGATCGCAATACTTGCGTCTTATTTGGTGATGGGGCTGGGGCGGTGGTGTTGGGGCAAGGTACTGCCGGGTCGGGGATTCTTTCCACACATTTGCATGCCAATGGCGGCCTCTCGGATATGATTCAGGTGCCTGGAGGTGGATCGCGGGAACCAGCTTCAGAAGAAGTTCTTCAAGAAAAACGATGTTTTATAAAAATGAAGGGTAATGAAACATTTAAGATAGCCGTCAAATCAATGGAAGAAGCCACCAAAGAGGCGTTGGACGCCAATAAATTAGGAATGGACGATGTCGATTTGTTCATTCCTCATCAGGCTAATATGCGGATTTTGAATGCCGTGGGCCAGCGGTTGGGGTTGGCGCGAGAAAAGTTAATGATAAATTTAGATCGATTTGGTAATACCTCTGCAGCATCGATTCCCTTGGCACTTGATCAAGCTGTCCGGGATGGAAGAATTCACGACGGGAGTGTGGTGCTTTTGGCTGCATTTGGTGCCGGTCTTACCTGGGCTTCTGCCGTGGTTCGTTGGTAATAGGACTGCCGGCGGGTACCCCTTTCCTGATTGAGAACATTGCTAAAAAAAGCAGAGGAAGAACTCGAAGCTTCAAATTAAGAGCAAACCAAATTTTTTGAGAGGGCTAAAGAGAGGGGAATTATGTCTGGAACGACCTCATGGGGTGAAAATGATTGGGCGCTGATTCTTGGAGCCTCCAGCGGTTTCGGAGAGGCAGCGGCTTTGGAGTTGGCCAATTTAGGATTGAATATCTGTGGGGTGCATCTTGATCGAAAATCAACCCAGCCGAATGCCGAGCGCATTGCTTCAGAGATTCGTTCACTCGGGAGAGAGGTTCTGTTTTTTAATGCCAATGCGGCTGATCCTGAAAAACGTGCTGACATTTTGAAGGCGATGAAGCAACGTGCAGAAGAATCCGGGAGGCCTGTCTGTGTGAGAGTGTTCTTACATTCGTTAGCTTTTGGGACTCTGAAACCGTATATTGCGGGATCCCATGCAGAAGCCATTAATAAAGTGCAGATGGACATGACATTAGATGTTATGGCCAATAGCCTGGTGTATTGGACACAGGATTTAGTGGCACAGAAATTCTTGGGATCAGGGAGTAGAATATTTTCCATGACCAGCGCCGGAGGCGCAAGAGTCTGGCGAACGTATGGAGCGGTTTCCGCCGCGAAGTCGGCCTTGGAGTCCCACACCCGGCAGTTAGCCCTGGAGCTGGCCCCTATGGGAATTACCGTAAACTCGCTCATGGCGGGTGTAACCGATACCCCGGCTTTGCGTAAAATTCCCGGTTCGGAGGAAATGCTGACCTTAGCCAAACGCAAAAATCCATCAAACCGACTGACCACTACCCAAGATGTCGCCGATGCCTTAGGACTGTTAAGTCATCCGAAAGCTCATTGGATCACCGGAAATGTGATTTGTGTGGATGGTGGAGAGTTTATTGTTGACTAGTTCATGCAAGTGGGACCAACCCATGGTATGGGCTGGTTCTAAATTATGGCATTTTTCGGATAGTGAGCGAAAAAGATGACGGCAGTATTCGGTTTTCTATTTCCCGGACAAGGCTCTCAGTCTGTTGGCATGGGCAAGGCTCTTTTTGACAATTGTCCCATGGTTCAGGCCCTTTACAAGGAGGCTGCGGATATCTTGGGCTATGATATCGGCGCATTGTGTTTTGACGGGCCGTCGGAGCAACTCAATCGAACGGAATACACCCAGCCTGCATTGCTGGTGACCAGTCTCGCGGCGTTTCAACTTGTCAGTGATGGCCCGCTTATCCCGACTGCGGTTGCGGGTCATAGCTTGGGGGAATATACGGCATTAGTGGCTGCGGGAGCGCTGAAGTTTCGAGAAGCGGTCAATCTTGTGCAGAAGCGTGGGCGGTATATGGCGGAAGCGGTTGCTCCTGGGAGCGGGTTAGTTGCCGCAATCTTAGGTCTTTCGGAGGAGGAGGTACGAAGCGTCTGTCAAGAAGCAGGATCTGTGGGAATTGTGGCCCCGGCCAATTTTAATTCTCCGGGTCAAACGGTGATTGCGGGAGAAAAGGCGGCAGTGGAGCATGCGGCAGAATTAGCCAAAGCACGCGGAGCCAAGCGGGTCATGCCACTTCCGGTCAGTGTCCCGGTTCATACCCCCTTAATGCAGGTTGCTGCCGACAGACTGAAAAAAGATATTGATTCTCTGCAGTGGTCTGATTTAAAGGTACCGTTGGTCAATAATGTGGGAGCGAGAGCCTTGTTGTCAGCGGAGGAGGTTCGGGAGTCCCTTGTTCGCCAATTACCTTCCCCGGTGCGGTGGCAGGAAACTATCCAGGCCATGGCTCAAATGGGCATTTCACATTTTGTGGAAATCGGTCCGGGGAAAGTATTGACCGGATTAGTAAAGCGCATTGTTCCAGAGGCTATCACGTGGAATGTGATGGATCAGGAATCCTACGCTCACATACTGTCACAATGCTCCTGAGGACAGAGAGTGGCCGGATTTTTTTAAAAAGGAATTGACCATGTTGTTGACGGAAAAAATTGCAGTAGTGACAGGTGCGGCCCAAGGGATTGGGCAGGCGATCGCCACAACATTGGCCCAGGAAGGTGCGAATGTGGTGGTGGCAGACCTTGATGCCGAACGTTGCCAGGAAACGGTGGGTCTTGTCCAGAAGGTGGGTCGCCAGGCTTTGGCAGTTTCTGTCAATGTTGGCGATTGGGATCAAGCCAAAGCTATGATTGATCGTGTCATCAAGGAATGGGGGCGAGTGGATATCCTCGTGAATAACGCAGGAATTACGCGAGATGGGTTGTTGATGCGGATGAAAGAAGAAGATTGGCATGCCGTCCTGCAAGTCAATTTGACCGGCACGTTTTTCTGTGCGAAAGCCGTTCTGCCTTCCATGAGTAAACAACGAGGTGGTCGTATTGTCAATATTGCCTCCATTGTTGGTGCGATTGGGAACATCGGCCAGGCCAACTACGCGGCGTCAAAAGCCGGGGTGATTGGCCTCACCAAAACGATTGCCCGTGAGTATGCCAGTCGAAATATCACGGTCAATGCCGTGGCGCCTGGATTTATTGATACCGCCATGACCCAACATCTTTCGTCAGAAATTAAAGAGACGTTACTGAATCAAATTCCGTCAAAGCGGTTAGGGCAACCTTCGGATGTTGCTGATGCGGTGTGCTTTCTAAGTTCGGAGAAGGCCGGATATATTACCGGTCACGTGTTACATGTGAATGGCGGGATGCACATGGCGTCCTAAGCCTAAGCGCAACAGGTTGTGTCACTCGATAAACTTTCCAAGGAGGAGGAGCCAACAATGGCAGTTGAAGAGCGGGTTAAAAAAATTATTGTGGAACAATTAGGCGTTGAAGAAGATGATGTGGTCCCGGAGGCCAAGTTTGTGGAAGATCTTGGCGCGGATTCCCTGGATACGGTGGAATTGGTGATGGCCTTGGAGGAAGAGTTTGAAATTGAAATTCCCGATGAAGATGCGGAAAAAATTCAAACAGTTTCTGCGGCCATCGACTTTATTAAGGAAAAAGTCTGAAGAGACGATTGATTATTGTGCGGAGTTTCGGGAAGTTTGGGGTTAATGGCTGGTGTCGAAGGGTAAACCCTGAGATGCCGTATTGGGGTTTTTCATTCAAAGATGTGTACGGAGTTCGTCAATGACTGAATGGTCGCCACGAAGAGTGGTTGTGACAGGTTTAGGATTGGTCACCCCGCTGGATATTGGTGTGTCAAATACCTGGGATAAATTGTGTAAAGGACAATCAGGGGTTGGGCCTATTACACGATTTGATGCCAGCCAGTACTCGGTACAAATTGCGGGAGAGGTCAAAAACTTTGATCCCTCAACGGTCATTGAGAAAAAAGAAATTAAAAAAATGGATACCTTTATCCATTATGCCATTGCAGCCAGTCAGGAGGCTGTGGACGATGCCAAGCTTGTCGTGAATCCGGATGAGGCGGATCGTGTGGGGGTCTATATTGGAGCAGGCATTGGAGGCCTTCCGGCCATCGAGCATTATCATAAAGTGTTGCTGGAACGAGGGCCTGACCGGGTCTCCCCATTTTTTATCCCGATGGTCATTATTAATTTGGCCTCAGGGCAGGTGGCAATCCGGTTTGGGGCCAAGGGTCCGAATGCTTGTACCGTTACGGCCTGTGCTACCGGGAACCATTGCAT
>DOFS01000425.1:0-799 GCA_003523945.1 Nitrospiraceae bacterium
CCTAACTATTTTTTTCAACATGGCGCGTCTCCCCGTTGTTTGAGGAATCCACATTTAACGTCGCTCCGGCAATCTAGCCCAAATTCTTAGCCGATTCAATTTTACCGCCTCTTAAAAGAACAGCTTTTTCAGTTTCAATTTTTGCTTTCCCTGCGATAGGCAAGAAAGCGAATATTGCTCGGAGGCCCTGGAGCCTGGGCCAAGCCATCGAGAAATTCGTTCAGAACTTTTCACCCATGTAACAGAATGGGCCATATTTTACATTTTTAGCATTTTTTGTCATCTCATTTGTCCATCAGCTTGATTAATTCCTAGGCTCCTCTGCTAGAGATTTAAGCACTTCACTCCTTCCTTACGACCGACGCCTCCTGTCCGGCTCTCAGGATGAACGCTCTTATCATTCGGCGGGCCTTGTCTGAGCGCAGCGAGTTGGTCCGCCCTCCTCCTTGCGTTCGTCCCTTCAAATGTGGCCGGACTGGGCGTCACTGGTTTTGGCCACTTTTGCCGAAAAACAAAAGTGGCTCGTCCGCCGGGCCGAAAACCGGCATTTATGCGATTGGCTTATGTCTTGGCAACGAGGAGAGGTAATCCTGGTTAGAGAATTCCGTGATTTCAAGGCCTAAGGCGTTATTCTATCTTTCCAGTATCCAGGCTCTCGATGCAGGTGGGAAATGGCGACAACTAAGATTTCGCCTTCGAGTATTTGATAGACAATTCCATAGGGGAATCGTCGTAATTGACACCGGCGGGTATTTTGAGTGAAAGGGTTCCAGGCTTTGGGGTAGGTTTTGATTCGCTC
>DOFS01000425.1:956-3265 GCA_003523945.1 Nitrospiraceae bacterium
GGGCGTGAATAAATTCAACAATAAAATCCGCACCTAATTCGGGTTGTTCTGAATTGTAAAATGTGACGGCCTCATCAAGCTCTGTTTCGGCGATTTCTAATAGTCGAATTTCCATTATCTCTGGTATTTGGATAAAGCTTGCTGAAGGGATACAGAGAGGATCTTCCCTGATTGGTAAGCTTCAACTCTTTTTTCGACTTCTTCTCGCCAAAGGTTATCAATAGCTTGATCTGGCTTATCAAGACTTGCAAGAAGACAGTCAACAAGGTGGGCTTTTTCAACCGGAGGAAGCCCGAGAGCTTGATTTAAAATGTCCTTGGTCTTTGTACTCATGTTCTCTTGCTCCTTGTATATTTCTGGTGTTTTCCCAGTCTATGGAACATGGAGGGTAGAAGGAATTTTAGTCTCTGTCAATCGAAAGAAAACTAGGGTGAGATACTCAATTTTGCGAGGACAGATTCAGGGGAAATGAGGTTTCGTTGTAATCCGAGGCTCTTGGTCTCTAACCCCATGGCCAGGCCTAGCAGTTGCGGGAGATGGAGGATCGGGAGATCGATAGAAGCCTTTTCCTGACTGGCGGCTTTGGTCTGCATGCCGTCGAGGTTGAGATGGCAGAGCGGGCAGGGGGTGACCATGATATCCGCTCCATGAGATTTGGCATCCCGCGTATGCGTGGCGACCATCGTGAGTGAATTCTTTTCATTGATGGTCAGAATGGGAAAGCCGCAACAGCGAGTTTTTCCGGGAAAGTCCACCACCTCCGCTCCTAAAATTTCAATGATCCGTTCAAGAGATTTTCCCCGGTCAGGATGTCGATTGAATTCGAGGGCATCGGTCGGCCGTTGAATATAGCACCCATAAAACGGCGCGGCACGAAGGCCGGATAAGGGACGGGTGATATGCCGCCGCAAAAGCTCCTCCCCCACGTCCTCCAAGAGAATCCACAGGAAATGTTTGATCGTGGTGGTTCCCCGATAGGTGATGCCTTCTTCTTGAAGAAGGCCGTTAATTTCCTGGAGATAATGTGGTTGAGTGGTGAAACGATGGTTGGCCTGACTCATCACCCCCTGGCAGGTACTACAGATGGTCATGATGGGGAGGCCTTGTTGTTCAGCCAGTGCAAACGTGCGGGCATTGAGGAGATCGCCCAGCCGCAGGTCTTTTTCCTGCAACACGCCCGCCCCGGTGCATGAGGCCGTTGTCATTTCCGCAAGTTCGATCCCGAGTTTGGGATAGACCTGCATAACGGATTGATATAGTTCGGGGCAGGCCCCCTTTGAGACGCAACCGGGGAAGAACGCGTATTTCATCCCTTCATCCCTTCTTCATTTCTCCCGACACAGGGAGAGAAAGATCGTTGCCCGGGAATGGATGATTGTGTCACTCCAGATTTCATCGTTTAATCCTGACCTGTTTAAAGAGCCGTTGAATATGTTGGATGCCGGGGATCGGACGGTGAAGGGGACCCGAGAGGGGGACTTTGCCTTTAAGTGCGGATTGGATGACCATGGGAACCATGCCGAGTAATCTGCCAATATTTTTTAGGCCGAAGGTTCGGATCGCCAGCATGGGTTCATCCAGAATCCCTTTATGTTTGATAATGTCGGTAAAGACTTCCGCATGGCGGGATCCACAGGTGGACGGCACTTTTTCCGCCATGCCTTTTGCCCGCAATGCCATGATCCGGTCCATCGGTCCTACCCCTTTGGGACAGACTTGAATACATTCCATGCATCGGGTGCAATCCCACATGCCGCCAGGCTGATTAAGGGAGTGCAGGCGTTGGGATGTCGCCGCATCCCGCGGGTCGGCAACGAACCGATAGGCTTTCGCCAGCGCAGCAGGCCCGACGAAAGTCTGGTCGACATCCAGGACCGTGCAGTCGGAGACGCAGACGCCGCACATGATACAGCCCATGACCCCGGAGAGGTGGCTCATGGACTCCGGTGAAGCGGTATATTCGGCCGTGGGAGGCAGGCCTTGCGGTTGAAGCCACGGCTGAATCTGTCGAATCTTCGACCAGAATGGCGCCATGTCGGTGACGAGATCTTTAATGACCGGCATGTTTTTCATGGGTTCAACCTGGATCGTCTCCCCCTCTGAAGCGACCGAAATGAATTTGGTTTTGCAGGCCAGTGTGGCATGCCCGTTAATTCGCATGCCGCAGGACCCGCAAATGGCTCCGCGACAGGAACAACGGAGTGTTAAGGAATCATCAACTGTTTCTCGAATTTTAATGAGTCCATCGAGCACGCTGTCGGAGGGATCGATCTCCAGATCGTATTCTTGAAAATATGAGGAGGGGCGGT
>DOFS01000188.1 GCA_003523945.1 Nitrospiraceae bacterium
AGGGCAGGGGAATGGCGGGCCTGAAGGGCACGGCACCAGGAATAGGGGAATGAGCATTGCCGAGGAATAGAGCGCTGAAAAAAGGAAAGGAATCGTAGGTCGTTTCTCATCGTTCTTTGGAGGGGCCACACCCACTTTTTCTTAAAATAATCTCCTCAAATTTACAGACCTTCATGGCAAGTAGCCGCTCTCGGAAAAACTTGCGAGCTTGCGAATCGAGGGTGGTTTGGAGCACTGGACGGGTCACATCGCGGCATGGGCCGTGAAATACGGCGAAGGCACTGTGGGATAGGCACGATAGATATGCCGGAAGACGTCCTCAGCCTTGACCTCCACGTCCGCTTCGGCAAAGCAATCCACCGGCAACCCGGTATCCTCGCTCCAGAGAAAATCATGGATCGCCTGGCGCACGGCATCCCGGGTCGCTTCCTTCTCGCGCCACTGATCCACCCGCAGTTTCTCTTCCTTCAACCTCATAAGTAACTGCGTGGCCACCGACTTAATGCGTTGGATGTCGGATGGCTTCAGGTCCGGTTTGTTCAACAGGTCGAAGATGGCCAGTGATTCCTCGTCCAGCCCTTCGCGCAAGGCGCGGTGGGCTTCGTCATCCAGTTCCTGCACCAGCTTGAACAGCGCCTCGAAGGTGTGCTCTATCGTCACCCGATCTTTCTCCCTGTTGTACGCGGACACAATCTGCTCGTAATGCTGCTGGAAGTCCGTGCGCAACGGGTTTTGCCGCAAAGGAGTGTTGAAAAATGCGGCCAGCGGCGTTCCCGCCCCTAGGCCGTGCTCACGTACTCCTCCGTACGCTCCGCTCGTCCAAGCGGCTGTGGCCTTGCTGGAGCGGCCTTTTTGAACACTCCTCCATTTTTCTCTTGTGAGCCTCGGTGACTCAGAAGCGAATGAAACGGCAAAAGTCTTACAATATTCAACAGTCCCCGCAAGAGGCATTGCAGCCGCTGTTCGACCGCCTCGCGCAGGTTCTGCACCGTGGTGTTCTTTTTCGGGCTGCGTTCGAACTCTTGTCGCAGTCGGTCGAAATAGTACTTGTCCCCCTCATTCTAGGTCCAGATAATTAACGCCGCCGAGCCGCAAGAGATTTTCCCTGGCATGTTCTGCATAGTCACGAACCTGAGGGTCTTCAGCATTCAACCCAGCCTTTAGAATAGGCTTGGCCTGGTCAGCTGAAACGTACCTCTGTGTGCCCTGGTCCATGGCATTCGTGATTTTTGCAAAGCATTCAACAACTAATGACAGGTGACCCGGAAGCAGTTTGTTTAAGACTCTCATTGAGGCTCTCACCTCCAGGGCAAGACCCACGTTCTTCTCGCGCTCAAGATCGAGAATCTTCGAGTAAGATCGCAAACGCCACTCAGGATCGAAGCATTCCGCTTCCAGCCAATAAGTGAATTCCTGAAGTTCCAGCGGCTCAGCAGCTTCAAGACGCCAATCGAAATAGGCGATAGCGCGATCGGTCAGTTCTTTGGCCAGTTTTTTGCTGCTGTTTCTCAGGGAGCGACCAACATGGTCGAAGAGGTGAGCCCAACGTTTGCGATCATCGCTGGTCTTGTCATAGAAGCGATCAAGCAGGCTTTCGTTACCCGTCAGAGGGTAGACTCCCCAAAGGTAGTAGGTGAAAAGGTGCTGGCCCAGCCTGTCGACAAGTTTTTTGCCGCTGTCTTTTTCAGCCGACAGAGTATTCAGATTCTCTATCGCATATTCAAACTCATCCCGGAGAATTTCAAACGTCAGCTTGACCGGTCTGTTAAAGCGGATATAGCTGTCGAATGCATCCCGCCAAACGGATTGTTTTTCCTGCGGAAAAATTTTTTCTCGTCGCTGGGCGGCCCAATCCCGATTGAGGGTGCAGAGGTCCCCAAAGTGCATCCCCAATAGTGCATGCTCAGGTCGGGTTAACGTGAGTCCGGCATCTCCGGCCATGCGTTTCGAGAGAATGTCTGTCACTTCAGGCACGGGATCTCCGGGCCGATGACGGCGAATCCAGAACCCGAAATTGACAAGGGATTCGAGCGCCCGGCTGCGAGTATTGTTGATGCTCTCGGTGATTGGATCGCTATGGTTGAGCAGTACGGGGCGGTCCTGATCAAGACGCCAATCAAACTGGCTGCACATCTGTCGAAGGAGCTTGGCAAGACCGTCCCTTGCGGCAATTGGGGCATCCGTATCCTTGTTCACACATGCGTCAATAAAATCAACCACGGCCCTGCGCGAGCTGCCCCAGTCAGGATGGTCGCGTGATTCGTCTCGCGACTCGGGCTGGCCTTCCACTCTTTCTGATCCCGGATGCGACAAAACCCAGGCGGAGAAATTGATCCATTGGTCCAAGTTGTCGAAATTCCTGTCCCTGACCCTCTCCTGCATGGCTTTGACCATGGCAGCGACAAAGATTGGCCGTGCAATCTTGTCACGGTTCCCCATCCAGAAAGCCAAGTGCTCGCCATCTGGAACAATCTTCTCTTTGAACAGAGACTGAAAAACGCCAGCAAGCGCGGAGATATTGATCTCAACCAGCCCGTTGTCCTTGTCCCGATGTTCGTCGTTCCAGTCGTTCAGATAGGTCAGAAGCTCCTCATCCGTGAGGCTCTTGAGGTCCTCGACGGACTTCGGACTCTGGTAGCTGACGGTACCCCCGGTTACCCCGCCATAGGGTGAATAGCTGTCATCGGTAACAGCTTCAGCCTGGGTTTCGCCTTCCAGCTCATCGAAATATCGTTGGACATCCCCGCTTAGCAGCGCAGCAAATGGGCGTAACTGCTTGCGGTGAAAATAGCGCTGACGTTGTTGAAAAGCCGCTTCACTGTATCGCTCACCCAACCATTCACAAAAATCCTCTTTCGAAGGTCCGCTGAGAATGGCGTCGAAAATGTCCTTTCGTTCGTCCTCGCTGAGCAAGCGGGGGCCGAAATGTTCACTGGCCTTGCGGATCATTAATTGAAATTCGTAGTGGTATTCACACCTTGAATAATCATCGTGCCCAAGGATCTGCTCGCGTATCCAGGGAAGGGTCTGATCATTTGGATGTGATGCGTAAAGGTGCTGACTCAGTCGCTTGAACACCTTCCATCGTTGGTTTCGTAATGCCTGATCCAGCGCATCAATGGATTCCTGAGCCTTGTCATAAACCTGTTCGCAGGCATAGGTCAGCGTATGAACCAGGGTTTCCTCAGCGTCCTGATAGTCACCATCCGGCTTATCCAGCCTTCGGCACCAGATTTCCGAATGGTCCTCATCTCGTCCCTTTTCGAGATCTTCCGAATGCATCCCCATTCGGATCATGCTTGCCACCGCGTCAATCAAAATGCGGGCAACCGGATAGGGCTGGTTCTCAGCTAAGGGGCAAATGCCCTTTTCAAGGATTTGTTGATATTCCCACTGATCAAAACGCGGAACCGGTTCCAGGGAGGTACCCCAAGCTTCCAGATCATCTTCATGGCGAGAATGCTTTTTTTTTCCTTTTGGATCAGGCTGAAAAGCAGCCACGTACTGAGTGATCTCTAGAGCAGCTTTACATGGCGGCCCAGGCTCGCGCCCCCATTTTTGAAGGATGTTTACAATGAGCTCGTCTTCGCTCCACCGATAGGGAGATTGGAGACACTTTTTAATAAGAGGCTTGAGACGAAGCGAAAGGCCTACGTCTGGCAGATCACAGGCAATCGAGAATATCTCATGCAAGATGCGTGGGTTATCCATTTCTTTCAGGCCGAGAATAATATTAACCACCTGTTCTGGCGCCTGCGCGGAAACTTTTTGCAGGTAAAAAATGGGCCACCAGAGCGGGGTGATGATGCGACCGTCTCCTGCGGCTTCAACATTGGGTGGGTTCTTGAAAAAGCCGTTCTCAACAAGTGGAGTAATCCAGGATGGACTGTCTACCGTTTTAAAGAAGAAGGCGTAATTGGCGCCGCGCCGCTTGATTAACTCAATCAGTTTCTTGAAATCATCTTGCTCAAGGTGTGGCTTGGAAGTAATCGCACGAATAGCGCCTTGATCCTGTGCGGTGATCGGGGCAAGCAGATCAATGATCAGGCGTTCGGTCAACGCGAGTTGCTCAAAAAAGAACTCCTCGTCGGCGCTGGTAGTGTGATGGGCCAGTCCCTCAAATGTTTTCCATAAGGTGTGGAACCGCTTAGACTTCTCCAATCTTATTCCTTGATCCAGGGTGTCGTGCATCGGATCAAGCTTGTTCATCACGGAATGGATCTGCTCTTTTCTTGTGGGTATCTGGTTTAGCTCCAGATAGCGATCCACGGCGCGAATAGTTTTGTCCAGACCGGTATCAATGGTTTTTCCCTTCCATTCCGCATCATAGCGACTCTTGTCTGAACACACTCGAGAATACAGATTGTCTCTCATGCTCCGGAAATCAGGCCTTGACTCTTGGATCTCACTCTCAATAAATACGCGAGGCAGTTTTTCCAGGATTTCCCTCAAAGACTGAGCCGCTTGTGAGTAGCGATCAGGGTTGTAGGTGTTCTTTGCCGCATAAATGGCCCCAAGATACCAGTTGCCCAGAGGATATTTCTGTGATCTGGCAGATCTGAGAATTTCGATGACTTGTTGTTGTGTTGAAGTCAGCTCAATGGAACCAGCCCCAGAAAAATCAGGTTGATTCTCAGCCATTGACGCAGCTCCCATATGCCACTGTGACCTGGACGTTCATCTGCATGGGCAGGAGCCAGTCGCGGAGTTGAGTGAGATGCTGGTTTTTCTGAGTGTTGTTGGCTATCCGCTCAAATGCCGGGTCAACTATCGAAGAAAATCTTTCGACGATTGCGGTATCTGGAATGGCGTCGGTCAGCAGGTTGCCCGTGTGTTCTTTGAGCTTCTTGTAGAAAGCCTTGCCGAGATCTTCGTTTTTCAGCTCCTGGTATTCGATCTTGGGTAGGATGCCGCGCAGATTGTCGGCGGCGCTCCAGAGGCGTGTTTCAATGGCTTCAATGTGTTCGAGTTGCGACATGTCGGGGTTGTGGTTCTCGTTATGGAAGGTTGAAAAAAGCCGTCAGCGGCGTTCTCGCCATTTTGCCGTGCTCACGTACTGAGAGTACGCTCCGCGCGTCAAAATGGCTGCGGCCTTGCTGGACGAACTTTTTTGAACCTTCCTTTTCACTGATGCTGGGCATCTTCCCTTCCCTCTTTATGAGGCCAGGGCATGAAATATTCACCAGGCCTCGTTTTGTTGCTGTGGTGTTCGTGTCCCCATGGAGCTCGTTGCGGGCAGCCATAGCACATGCTCTGGGGCCCCCAAATATCGGGTCCACACCGCAATTTGTCGGTGCTTGTTCCTGCGGCCATAAGTGAACTGATTAAGGGGTGCCCATGCTGTATCCTTATGAAATGTTTGGGGAACTATAGCATTTACCACTTATTGTTCCACCAAAAAAAATTCGATCAGGACCTCCAGAAGGCTGGGTGGGATTTGGCGCTTTTGTTCACTTAATTGAATTGTTCATGTTTCGTGAACATGGGGATGGGACCAAAAAAAAAGGCCTCTGGATCGTGAAACCCAGAGGCCGATTGGTGGAGGTGAGGGGAATTGAACCCCTGTCCGAGAACATTCAGCGCAACAGCCCTACGTGTGTAGCCGATGATTTG
>DOFS01000413.1:0-29848 GCA_003523945.1 Nitrospiraceae bacterium
TGATGGGATCAACCAGCCGTTCATGAATACAGGATAGACTGTCTACATGAAGGCGCTATGAAGCGGGCATGAAAGATTCTTCATCCAGGGAGAATGCATGAGCCAGGAGAGACCCTTGTCGGCCCATCCAGATAGGCATAGGATTGATAGGAGAGAATCCGTTGTCGATTGAAAGTGTAAGCGCGCCAGAATGGCGGCAACGACAGAGCGGCTTAGACGTTGAACTTGAAATGGCAGACGTCGCCGTCTTTGACGATGTAGTCTTTGCCTTCCGAGCGGATCAGGCCCTTCTCGCGCAGGGCGGCTTCCGACTTGTATTTGTCGATGTCCGCGAAGGCGTAAATGTCGGCCTTGATAAAGCCCTTCTCGAAGTCGGTGTGGATGACGCCGGCGGCCTGTGGCGCCTTGGCTCCAATGGGAATGGTCCAGGCCCGGACCTCCTGCACACCGGAGGTGAGGAACGAGCAGAGCCCTAATGTTTTATAAGCAGCAACGACGACCTTCTCTAAGCCGCTCTGCTCCATACCCAAATCTTTCATGAAAATATCGCGGTCTTCCCCGGACAGCTGGGCGATTTCGCTTTCGAGTTTGCCACAGATCACGACCGATTCCGAGCCGCGCTCCTTCGCGAATGCCTGAAAATCGGCGAGGATGGCCGGATCCGGATTCTCATCGGTATTTCCGACATAGAGCACGGGTTGCGTCGTGAGCAGGAAAAAATTCTTCAGAACCTCAGGATCGAGGCCCAACGCGCGCGCGGGCTTACCCGCTTCGAGACCGTTCTTCAGAATGTCGAGGACCGCGAGCGCTTCTTTTGAGGCCTTATCCCCGGATCGCGCCTTGGCGGACACCTTGTCGTACTGCTTGGTGAGGCTGTCCAGGTCGGCCAGCATTAACTCGGTTTCAATGACCTCGATATCACGCCGGTAGTCTACACTCCCCATAGTATGCACCACATCGGGATCTTGAAAGAGTCGCACCATGTGAAGGATGGCGTCGACTTCCCGAATATTCGCAAGGAATTTATTCCCGAGCCCTTCGCCCTGAGAGGCGCCTTTAACCAGACCCGCGATATCCACAAAGCGGCAGGAGGTGGGAACGGTCTTCTTGGGTTTAACCAGCTCGGTCAGGCGCCCAAGACGCGCGTCAGGAACGGCCACGACACCGACGTTGGGCTCAATGGTCGTAAACGGGTAGTTCGATGCGGCCGCGTTTCCAGAGGTCAACGCGTTAAAAATCGTAGATTTGCCGACGTTAGGTAGACCGACGATGCCGATTTCCATGGGTCAGGCAACGTACCAAATCAGAACCCTGTCGGTCCTTGAGCCAAAAGGCCTATACGTAGTTGGCATTTTTCCCGGTGCATATTCTCTTGAATGAAAAAATCATTTTCTCGTTGTACGAACTCATAAAATCTATACAGGGGGTGGATGTGAGTGCGAATTCAGGTGCGCGCCGCAATTTCAATTGATGACGGAGAACACGATCGTCTGACTCCCGCCGGCAGCCCCGCCTCCTCCCATTCCAGCGAACGGTGTGGCGCTGAGCGTATGGCTGCCCGTACTCAGGGCAAACGGATTGTAATTACCTGCGGGACTATCTCCAGCCAGAGCATAGGGAGCGACATTTTCAGTTTGAATGGCCGGCATGTCATCGTATCCGAAGACCACGCTTCCCGGTGCCCCTGTCACGACCGCCCTGATGGACAGCTCCGGGGGAAGCTCGGACAACACCAGGGTGTCTCCATGCAGGAGGGGACGGATGTCGGTATTCGAGTCCGCATTGACGAGAATCAACCCTGTCACAAAAGTATTGGCGCTCGTCACCTCGACGGCACCCATGTCACACACACCTGCACCCTGGGGCCTCGGCACCCCTCGCTGGTCTCGTATCTCGCACCCGTCTGCCGCAGGGGGTGGGAACTGGTAACCCGCCTCCAAGACCGGACTGTTGCCTGCAGGAAGATGCGTCTGGGTTGGGCCTCCATGGTTCGCCAATGGCCCGATGAGCGGATCGACATTCAACAGAAATGTCGACACGGACGAAGGAATGGTGCACTCGTTGGTGTCACCGATCAGATTGTATTTACTGTCACCGCTTAACTGGCCTACACAGTCATTGGGGCCTGCCCCGCCGTGGTTTCCCGCAATGATACTGTTCTTCACGACCGTGGTTTTATCATTACCGATTTGGAGCCCCCCGCCGCGATTTGCTCCCGCATCATTCCCCACACCGGTATTGTTTGTGATCGTCACGTTATTCAGCACGGCAAATCCACCCTGATAAATTCCCCCGGTTCCTGCACTTGGCGAGTGGGCCGAGTTGCCGCTGACCGTCGTGCTACGAAGATTCATCTGCCCTGAATTTCGAATCCCTCCGGCCCGATTTGAATCGTTGTTGGCGATCGTGGAGTCATAGACCCACAGTTCACCCTGGTTCCAAATGCCGCCGCCAAACGCCCCAGTGGCGAAATTGTCGATGATGGCACTCCGTCGTATTTTGAGCGTCGCACCATCAAGAATATAGAGACCACCGCCACCCGTTAAGGCCTCGTTCTGTTGAATGACCAGGTTGGTAAATTCGGAGGAACCGGCATCGACTCGGATCCCTCCCCCGGCCTGACTGTTGCCGCCCTGTACGGTCACATTATTCAGCTCCAGGCCCTCGCTTTGGACATAGAGCACAATATCGGCATGGTTGCCGTCGATGATGGTGTTGGCGGCCCCTGCACCTTGAATCTTGACGCCGTCCGTGATCGCAAGCCGGCCTCCACCCTCGTCCACCGGAAGGGTGAGCTGATAAAGCCCGCCGGGGATCTCAACCGTGTCTTTCCAGACCGAGGCGTTCGATTCCATCACGGCGGCGCGGAGGGTGCATAGGCCATCGGGTCCTCCCGTCTCACTCTCCGGCGATACTGCCCGTTCGCACTTGCGATCACCGGGATTGGCATCCGGCGCATCCGCAAGACTATTCACGCGATACGTCATGCATCCGCTTGTGATGAGAGGCAGGAGAATTGCCAGTGACAGGGCAAACGCTCTGAGACACCACCGGAGCATCAAGGGAAAAAATGGGTCCATGGGTAACCTCCTGAAAAATGGCGAAGGCAATAACGGTTGAACAACTCTATTTTTCACAGGGTAGACGGGCAAATTTTGTACCCTTCAATCCAAAATCATAAAAGCTGGGCTTTTCGAAAGATCGAGAATGCAAATCCTGGAACACGGTCACGACGGTGTATCTAAAAGGATAACGGGGCGTATTGTTTCTGAAAACCCCATCGTCGCGAATCTTCGTCGATTCAATAGATACAGAGAAGGGTGAGGCTTCAGGAAGACCGTATTGAAAATGGAATTGGCCACCAAACAGATCATGGAAAGCTGCGCGTGCGAAAAGGTTTTCATGCCTTCAGTCGGTAAATAGAAAATGCCCATTTTCCCTTGACTTATTTACTCGGTTGAAGAAGAATTGGCTGTCCTGATGGTTGGTGGTTTATTGAGGGGCAGACAGGAGAGGGGCAGGCCAACCGAGTCCTGTCAGTTGGTCCGACCTAGTGGTGAAGCCTCAGCCCTCAGTGAACGATACCCGTATCCTCGACTGTGGATTACCCGGTGTACTGAGTTTGGTAAAAGCTTTAGAGCATGGTATGTGAAATATGAGGCTGATCCGCAGAGGAAGTGGGAAGATACTGTGGCGATGTCCAACAGAGCCTTATGATTGTTCGAGCGGCACTAATCTCCGGGGAGCGCGCGATGGCCTTCGCCAGCGCGGTGAGGAGGGTTCATGCTTGAGGAAAAAAACCAGATTGTTTCGGGTATTCTCAGAGCCAGGACAGAATTGGAGCAGGTGTTGTATGAACTGGAGAAACTGCCAGCCGTCAGTGAAAGTGCCGTCCATTTTGCCGCGCATGCTCTGAACAACTTTCTTACCGTGGCAGGCGGAACAGTCGAATTACTCCTATTAATGCTGGCGAAACATCCTGACGAGCAAGTTCGCACGGGGCTTGAGGCTTTGCAACAGGCCACTCACTTGATGACGCACACCGTCAGTCAACTGGTCAATGCGGAGACTGGTCGGGATGCCACACTCCGCTTCCAAAAGGTGGAGCTACCGGTCATGGCCAAACGGTTCTGCAACTTTTATCAACGCATTGCCGATCAAAAGCAAATTCAGTGTCTGTTTGAATTCCCCAACGATATTCCCCCGGTGTGGACGGACCGTGTTGCGACCGCCGCCGCGCTCGATAATCTATTCTCGAACGCGGTGAAGTACTCATCCCCGGGAAAGCGTGTCTGGGTTCAAATCGTTGCCCAGGAGGACTGGATTGTCTGTCGTGTCCGTGATGAAGGCCCTGGCCTGAGTTTGGAAGACCAGGCCAAATTGTTCCAGCGCGGGGTACAACTCACCCCGAGGCCCACGGGCGGAGAACCTTCAACAGGGTACGGGTTGGCCGTCGCCAAGGAATTGATCGAAAAGGTGGGGGGAGAGATCTGGTGTGAGAGCGTGGTTGGCCAGGGGGCCTGTTTCTCCTTTCGACTACCGCAATACCGGGAATCGGTGCATGGATCAGAGGTGCCCCAATCAGGTCCCCACGCGGGGAAGGAGCGGAGAGGCTGACCCAAATGCTGTAGCTGGTCGTGGCATTATGCAGAACTCTTTCCCTTCACAGCTCTCAGTGGCCGCCTCAGCAGGGGATCGATTCAATTGGGAGTCAGTTTAGCCATCACCTTTCGCAATAATGTTGCCGCGTATCTGTGGGGCTTCTCGGCAATATTTCTGCTGTTTGTCGCCGCCATGACGTATGTGTTCATCCGCGACGGAACTCCATCCGGCTATTCCCCGATCATCGTCACTGGCGCGATGGCACTTTTTTGGATTGGCGCGGTGGGCCTCACGGCATTCTCCACCAGTAAACACTGCCTTCGCGTCACCGTCCAATCTGATTCACAAGTTTGCATTACCTGGCGCTATCCATTCAGGAAGGAAGAAAGAATGGTTGACCGGGCCGAGATCGCCCCGGCAACCGTGTGCGAATCAACTGATGATGAAGGTGTTCCATACTTTCATGCTCGTGTCCCGCTTCAGGATGGAACGATGATCGATATCGCAGAGGGTCACCATCGGGCGACCTGCGAGGCCACTTGTACACGCTTCAATGCGGTAATATGGCAACGCCTGCCCGAAGGAACCGCGTGAGTTCTTTTCGCGAATGCCCTGGGTTTGTTTGGAACGACAACCTTTGAAGGAGAAGCGCCTATGAGATCGAAAGGATTCATGATGTTCTCGATCGTGATCGTCTTGGCCTTTTCCCTGTGTTCATCCCTGGTTTTTGCGGGGGGTACGACCGCAAAGGCCGGGCTCGCGCAAGCGCAAGAGTCCGCCACCAAATGGCAGGCGGATGCGGTTCTGGTCCAAATCATCACCGTATCAGGAACAATGGACGGTACGGCGGAGAAATGGAGCTTTCTCTTCGATTCACCTCAGGCCAAAAAGGGGTACAAGGTGGACGTGAAGGATAGTAAGATCGATCAAACGCTTGAAGTATCGTCGAGTTTCACTGATGCGGTGGATGGAGACTTCATTGATAGTGCCGAGGCGATGGCCGAAGCAAAAAAGAAAGGGCTCAAGGGAAAGAGCAGATCCATGATGACCCTCCACGTCATGCTCCAAGGCACCAAAAGCCAGGGTGCCTATTGGAATATCGTCAGTGACCAGGCGGAAGGAAGAAGCACACTCATCAATGCCAAGACCGGGAAGTTCTTCAGACATCAGCCACTTAAATAGTTGGTGTCACAGACTTCAGAGACAAATTCCTTTGGTGGTTTTCCAAAGGACACCGGTTTTAATGAAGAAGGAAGAAGATAGGGGATTCAAAAAACGAGATATTTCCCGTGTGCTGAAATAATAAAACCACCCACTGACACCTTCTCTCGTTATTTTTTCATTTCAATATTTTTTGCTAGCGGCGCTCTGCTCAGTCTGCAGAATTCTGTGATTTCCCTTGTTTATTTTGAGTACTTGCAGTTATTCACCGAATTTGCTCCCATGGTTCTACGCAATGGAGCCGGAGGCGTGGAGAGTTATGAGGGTTGAGCCAAAAGATCATGGGATGCGGAATAGCCGGGAAGTTTTTTGGGAGAGGGTCGAGGTGGAAAACCAGAAATCCAATTAGTCTTTCAACCGTTTATCAAAGGGGCAAGTTGTACGAAGAAGACAAAGGAAGAAAAAAAGACCAGCAGCCTAACAGGGGCAAGCGAGACGGAAGGCGTTCGAAAAATTCATCGCCTTGTTAATCAGTTCTAATCCCCCTACCCCCAACCGTAGTCGCCTGAGCCTGTTGCTTGCACACTTGTTGTGATGAGGCAGTATCCAGGGAGGGACGCACGTGGTTGGGCGCACCAAAAATTCGCAAGAGCCACCGGTCTCAAATCAAAGCGCAGCCAGAGTTCCATCTGGTGCGGAATCGACGCAACCATCTGCAGAAGAGGCCAATCAATTTCATATCTCCGCCCCGTCTATTAGTCTGCCCAAAGGCGGAGGGGCCATCAAGGGAATCGGCGAAAAGTTTACGGCCAATCCGGTCACGGGGACCGGTTCCATGTCCGTGCCGATCGCCACATCGCCGAGCCGATCCGGCTTTGGCCCGCAGCTTTCCCTTGCCTATGACTCTGGCGCCGGCAATGGGCCATTTGGGTTGGGATGGAATCTGGCTATTCCCGCCATTACGCGCAAAACAGACAAGGGATTGCCGAAGTATCAGGATGCCGATGAATCGGACACGTGTATCCTCTCGGGTGCGGAAGATCTGGTTCCTGTTCTGACAGAAACCGCCGAAGGCCAATGGGTTCCCGAAGAAGTACCCCTTCGAACAGTCAACAGGATCACCTATCAGATCAAACGCTACCGGCCGCGCGTTGAAGGGCTCTTCGCACGGCTCGAGCGGTGGACGAATCAAACCGATCCGGGAGACATCTTCTGGCGGTCCATCTCCAAGGACAACATCACCACGTGGTACGGTAAGACCGCCGAAAGCCGAATTGTCGATCCATGGGACTCCACGCGCATCTTTAGCTGGTTAATCTGCGAAAGTTATGACGACAAAGGCAACGTCCTTGCGTATACCTACAAAGCCGAAAATTCTGACGACCTGGATCTCTCCCACGTTCACGAACGGAATCGCACGCCCGAAACCCGCCGCGCCCAGCGGTATCTCAAACACATCCGGTATGGCAACCATACGCCTTATTTTCCCAAACTGACCGAACCCGCTCCTTGGCCGACCCTCCCCGGAGAGGATGCCTGGATGTTTGAGGTGGTGTTCGACTATGGAGAACATGACCGGGACAATCCGCTGCCGCAAGAGGAAATCAACCCCTGGCCCCGGCGCGTCGATCCTTTCTCCAGCTATCGGCCAGGCTTCGACGTGCGCACCTACCGGCTGTGCCAACGGGTCCTCATGTTTCACCATTTTCCCGAGGCCCCGGACGTGGGAGCCAACTGTCTCGTGCGCTCCACCAATTTCGATTATTCCACTGAAGCACCTCCCGACGACGTGCCCAATCCCCTGTATGCCACGCTGCGTGCGGTCACGCAATCGGGATATCAGCGACAACAGGGCGGCGGCTATCACAAACAATCGCTCCCGCCTCTGGAATTCACCTATACCTCCCCGCGCATCGGTGAAACGGTTCGAGACGTCGAGCCGGACAGTCTGGAAAACCTGCCGCAAGGCCTGGATGGGTCCAACTATCAATGGGTGGACCTGGATGGAGAAGGGCTCTCCGGCATCCTGACGGAACAAGCCGGCACCTGGTTGTATAAACGCAACCTCAGTCCTCTCAATGTCGTGGAAGACGCTCATGGCGGGCATACGGAGGCTCGATTTGCGGCCCTTGAACCGGTTGCCCGTAAGCCATCCCTGGCGGTGTTGGGCGGTGGCCGGCAACAGCTGCTTGACCTGGGGGGGAATGGCCGGTTGGATCTCGTGGAATGGCAGGGCCCCATGCCGGGATTTTATGAACGCACACAGGATGAAGACTGGGATCCCTTCACTGCCTTTCGCGCACTTCCCACGATCGCGTGGGACGATCCCAATCTCCGCTTTATCGACCTCACCGGCGATGGCCATGCCGATGTGCTCATCACCGAACAGGAAGCGTTCACCTGGTATCCCTCGATGGCCAAAGAAGGCTTTCACCCAGCCAACCGAATCAGCAGCATGCTCGATGAGGAGCGGGGACCACGACTGATCTTTGCCGATGGGACCCAGTCCATCTACCTAGCCGACCTGTCGGGTGACGGCCTCACCGATCTGGTGCGCATCCGCAACGGCCAGGTGTGCTACTGGCCCAACCTGGGCTACGGCCGCTTCGGCGCCAAGGTCACCATGGACCAGGCACCCTGGTTCGACCAGCCGGACCTGTTTGACCACAAGCGCATCCGCCTCGCGGACATCGACGGCACGGGCACCACCGACATCATGTACCTCCACCGAGACGGCGTGCGCCTCTACTTCAACCAGTCCGGCAACAGTTGGAGTGATCCGCAGGTTCTGAATGTGTTCCCCCGTGTGGATGAGCTGGTCAGCATCGTCGCCACCGACCTGCTCGGCAACGGCACCGCCTGTTTAGTGTGGTCATCCCCCTTACCCGGCGATGCGCGCAGTCCCATGCGGTACCTCGAGCTCATGGGGGCGCAGAAGCCGTATCTGCTTATCAAGACGCGCAACAACCTGGGCGCCGAATCCGAGATTCAGTACGCCCCCTCAACCAAGTTCTATGTGGCCGACAGGCTCGCCGGAAAACCCTGGATCACGCGCCTGCCGTTTCCCGTGCACGTCGTCGAACAGGTGATGGTCACGGACACCTGGCGCCACACGCGGTTTGCCACCACGTACAGCTATCACCATGGATACTTTGACGGCATCGAACGAGAGTTCAGGGGATTCGGGCGGGTAGAACAAATTGATGTGGAATCGTTCGGTCGGTTCGCGAGCCACAATAGCGAGAGTCCCTACATCACGGATGACCAGACGCTCTACCAGCCACCGGTCAAGACCATTACCTGGTTTCACACCGGAGTCTTCTTCGATCGCCGGCGGATCCTCTCTCAGTATCAACAGGAATATTTCCCGAACGGATTTGCCGGCTTTCCTTCTGAGGCATTCAGAGAGAACGACCTGCCCCAGCCGGATCTCCAGGGACAAGAGCTCACCGCAGAGGAATGGCGGGAAGCACTCAGGGCCTGCAAGGGCATGATGTTGCGGCAGGAAGTGTATGAGCTGGATGTGGAGGCGCTGGAGCGGGAGGAACATCAGCCGGTTAAATTGTTCTCGACGGCCTATCACAACTGCCATATCCGAAACCTGCAGCCGCGCGGCCCCAACCGGCACGCGGTCTTTCTCGTCACAGAGAGCGAAGCCATCACCTACCACTATGAACTGGACTTACGGCAGGAACCGCTGAGACTGGATCCTCGTCGAGCTCACACACTCAATCTCAATGTGGATGAATACGGGAATGTGCGGCAAGCGGTGTCCGTGGTTTACCCGCGGATCGGCAGGCATGTCGACGAAACGCTACCCGATGGCGCCGAAAACCTAATCGCCCAAGTGCAATTAGAGCGGCACCTGGCCTATACCGAAACCCGCTTCACAAACGATGTCAATGGGCCGGCTAACCCCGATCAATACCGGTTGCGAGTCCCGTGCGAGGTGCTCAGCTATGAGGTGACAGGTATCAGCCCTTCCGGGCCGTACTTTACCCTCGAAGAACTGCGTGGCAGACGGTTGAGCGAGAGATACCAGACCACGGGCAGGCCGGTTGCCGACATTCTGTATCACCAGATTCCAAATCGGCGTGATCCCCAAAAGCGCCTCGTCGAACAGGTACGGATGCTCTTCTTCAAGGATGATCTCACAGGAGCTTTGCCGTTGGGACAACTTGGGTCGTTGGGCCTGCCCTATGAAACCTACAAACTGGCACTGACCGACGCGCTGCTGAACGCCATTCTAAGAGAGAGGTACACAACGGAAGTACAACGGGCCTTGGAGGACGAATCACGAAGCGGGTATGTGAGCGGAACCGACCTGGCAGGGCGCTTCCCCGATACCGACATGGGGCAATACTGGGTGCGCTCCGGCATCGCGGGTTTTGCCGATGACGCCGCGGAGCATTTCTACCTGCCCGAACGCTATACCGATCCGTTCAACAACGTCACCATGCTCACCTTCGACCCGCGGGATCTATTCATTGCGGCATCGACCGATCCGGCTGGCAATACGACACAAATCGTGGGTTTCGACCCACTCGACCAAACCGCGCCGATCATCGGCTTCGACTACCGCGTGCTGGCCCCACGCGAGATCAGAGACATCAATGACAATCTGTCTGCAGTTTTATTTGATGTCCTCGGACTGCCCGCCGCGGTGGCGGTCAAAGGCAAGGGAACCCAGGCTGATAACCTCGATGGATTCACCGATCCGGGCGGCGTAGGGGTCACACCCGACCTCAGCAGATTGATCCGGTTGTTCGCTGAACCGCGACCGGGTTCGGAGTCGGCTGAGGAATACCAGAGACGACATCGGGACCAGGCGAGACTGCTGCTCGGCAATGCCACGGTCCGGCATGTGTATCACTTTGGTGAGGTGATCAACGCCGACGGGTCGGTCACCTGGGGCACGCACCCCCCTTGTGCGGCTGCCATCTTGCGCGAGCAGCATGCGGCGGCGCTCGAAACCGGCCAGGAGAGTCCCCTGCAGGTCGCGTTCGAGTATTCAGACGGCAGCGGTACCGTGCTGGTCAAGAAAGTCCAGGCCGAACCTGAAACGGCAGGCGGCCCGTTGCGGTGGATCGCCACCGGGAAGACCATCCTCAACAACAAGGGCAAGCCGGTCAAGCAGTACGAGCCCTATTTCAGTGAGACGGAGCATCGGTTTGATCGGGCCGAGACGGAGCGCGAAGTGGGGGTGACGCCGATCATGTACTACGATGCCCCGGGTCGCCTCATTCGCACTGAGCTGCCGGATGGAACCGTCAGCCGTGTCGAATTCTCGCCCTGGCATGTGAAGACGTTTGATGCCAACGACACGGTGTTGGAGAGCCGCTGGTACTCTGAACGCAACCCAGTTCCGTATGATCAACCGTTACCACGCGATCCGATGACGCAGGAATTGACCGTGACGCCGGATCAGCGGGCGGCTTGGCTGGCTGCCCAACATGCCACCAGTCCGGCCCAAGTGCATCTCGACAGTTTGGGTCGTGAAGTCATCGCCATCGCCCATAACCGCGTGCAAGACACGGCCGGCGCGTTTCTGCACGGCGGCACCCGATATAGGGACGACAAGTCCGTCACCTTCACCAAGCTGGATGCTGAAGGCAAGCCGTTGTGGATCCGCGACGCACGCGGCAATCTGGTGATGCAATACATCACGCCACCAAAACCCACCAGATGGGAAGATGAAGCACACGAAGAGATCCCTCCTGAAAGCGTGCCCTGTTACGACATCGCCGGCAATCTGCTCTTCCAGCACAGCATGGATGCGGGTGATCGATGGACGATCAATGACGCGACCGGCCAGCCCTTCTACGCCTGGGATGTGAACGATCGCGTCACCGACGGCGGTGCGACGATCCTTGAGAATCGAATATCTCACACGACCTACGACGTTCTACGGCGGCCCCTGACACAACAACTCACCATCAATGCCGGCGATTGGCAAGTGGTCGAACGCTTCGTCTATGGCGGAAGTCTCACAGACGCAGCAGAGCGCAACCTGCGTGGTCAGGTGTATCAGCACTACGATCCGAGCGGTCTCGTCACCAACGAGCGGGTCGATTTCAAAGGCAACCTGCTCGAAGTGACGCGCCGACTTGGGAGCACATACAGCGCTCCCGTCATTCATTGGCCCGAAAGCCCTCCCGACGAAAGTTTCGATGCGGAGACCTACACGCAACTCACCGAGTTTGATGCCCTCAGCCGCATGACTCGTCTGTATAACTGGCACCATACTCCCGAGCGCGTGGCAGTGTACGAACCGCAGTACAACGAGCGCGGGGTGCTCAAACGTGAAGACCTTTTTCTTCAAGCCAAACGCGAAACGACCGATGGTCGGAATCGCCGAGTAGGAGGAACCCGGACCACAGCCATCCACGCGATTACCTACAACGAAAAAAGTCAGCGGACCAGCATCCAATACGGCAACAGGGCTAACAGGGCTCTCACGAGCTATACGTACGATACTGACACCTTCCGATTGATCAACTTGGTAACCACCAGATCCAATGCTCCGACCAAGCTCCAAGATCTCCACTATACCTATGATCCTGTGGGCAACATCACCGCGATCAAGGATGACGCACAACAGACGGTCTACTTCGATAACACGGAAGTCCAGCCACATTGCCTCTACGAGTATGATGGCCTCTATCGCCTCATCAAAGCTGAAGGACGTGAGCACGCAGCTCAGAACAACGTCCAGCGGGATTATCGAAAATTCGAGCCGATCATCGGAATTCCATTTCCTAACAGTCCGGAAGCATTGCAGCGCTACGTGGAAAAGTACGAGTATGACAAAGTGGGCAACATCCTCAGTATAGCCCACTCCGGCGGCTCTGTTCTGCGCTGGAAACGCTGCTATCAGTACGCGCTCAACAGCAATCGCCTGCTGGCAACGGGTGCGCCGAGGGAACTTCCTTCCCCCGAATCTCCATGCCCGAACCACTATGTGGAAACTCCGACGCTGTCGATACGATACGACTACGATACCCACGGTAGCATGCTGAATCTCGTCAGGACACCTCAAGAGTATCGCTTGCGCTGGGACTACCGCGACATGATTCACCAGGTGAATCTCGGCGGGGGCGGCCAGGCTTGGTACAACTACGATGCCGGCAAGCAGCGGACCCGCAAACGCATCGAGCGAAATGGAGGTACGGTCGCAGAGAGGCTTTATCTGAGTGGGATGGAACGTTACCGCCGTTGGCGGCGAAATCCAACCGGAGATGACACGCCATTAGAAGAAATCGAAACCCACCATCTGTTTGCCGACGACCAGCGGGTGCTGATCGTTGAAGATGTGTTGAAGACGGATAACGCAGAGTTAGGCGAACGAACGCTCTACCGCTATCAGCTCGGCAATCATCTCGGCTCCGTCTGCGTGGAGTTGGATGAAGGTGCAGAGGTGATTTCCTACGAGGAATATCATCCCTACGGTACGACAGCCTATTCTGCCGGGCGCAACGATGTGGAAGTGCAACTTAAGCGCTATCGTTACACCGGCATGGAGCGGGATGAAGAGACGGGGTTGAACTATCACACGATGAGATATTACGTGCCGTGGTTAGGGCGGTGGGGAAGCAGTGACCCAATTGACGTTCAGGGTGGAGTCAATTCTTACAAGTACGTTGAGGGCAATGCGTTACGTTATACAGATCCTAGTGGTTTATCCATTACTGTGCATGCGAATACTGCGACCACCAGCAGACGTACAGAGGGGATTGTGACAGATCAGAATACAGCAAATGAAACATTTATACGTGACGTTAGAGCGGCATTGCTGGAAAGCGAGCAAGCGTATTTCACTATCAACAATCAAAATCAATTGGAATTTCTACTGGACACCGATACATCGGTATTAATGTCAGATGCCGCCAAGGAACTGCATCGGTTTGCGACTGACGACAGCATTGATGTACACGTTTTGCCTACGGCAGTGCGAGATCAACTTACAATAACAACAAGACATTCACCTGTACAGCAAGCTACCTTACGAGATCTTCACAACAATAGATATGCACGAATAACGTCAATCAATTCGCCCGAGCTTGCAGGAGGCGTGCGTCCACTAGTGCGACCAGGCGAGGGTGGAACACAAGTACAACTGGGGAGCACAAGCCAACTCGATGATGGTCGTATTGTAGTGGCGTACGCTACATTTGGGTTGTCTGCTCACTCTCAGCCGCGACCGAACGACCAGAATAGAACCAGGCGCGATACGAACGCCTTTAGACAGGCCCAAACATCAGAAACCATATTTCATGAATTCAACACGCATGCATTTAACCTCTCTGAGGACCGGTCTGCACATGTCGACTCGGGTAATGGCCTTGATGTAGTCAGGCGGCGTATACCAGAAAGTTCGTATGAAAATACCTTAACACGGAGTCAGGGCAGACACGGCTTTCGTAATAATGTCGATCCCACGAATTTTGCCTTATCTGCTCGGATCGAAAGGCAAGTGTACCATCGAATTACTCAAAGATTTGGATTGAATGAAAACCTTGGCCTGTTTCGTCCACACTACCGGGTGACCCAAAGTTTTGCAGACTATCAGTTTTCGGACTGAGGCGTGCCAGTTTAACGGATAGCTTGAATCGGAAATTTGACTTCTTCTGTGCGATAAACACTTACGGGCTATGATTCAAGCGTCGGAGAAAGAGCAAGATGAAACCAATAACTCCACTTCCAAGTTCTAGAATCCTGCACGCAGGATTTAATTTGAAACACGTTGGTCAGAACCCATAGAGCGTTGCATTCTAAATGGCCTATTCGTGAGGTTGTAGGGTTATGAGCGAAGAGCAAAAATCGAAAAAGCAAAGCTGGTGGCAGACCCTCCCGGGCGTGCTGACGGCCGTGGCTACCGTGATCACGGCAATGACCGGTCTGATCGTTGGGCTGCAACAGGCGGGGTATTTCTCGAACACGGTGGACCCTGATCCACCACCTATCGAGGACAGTGATTCAAGAAACGGTGGCCCTGTGGCACAAGGTTTTCGCGTGGTCGAGTCCAACCTGAGGGCAGATCCCTTCGACTACCGAGGCCCATGTCCGGTGCTCATCACGTTTACCGGCAGAGTCTCAGTGGCCGGTGGAGGTGGAGTGGTCTCGTACAAGTTCCTCAGAAACGACGGAGCCTCGGCGCCCGTTCACTCGCTGACCTTTGATGGTCCTGGTTCCCAACCAGTTGAAACCACCTGGCGATTGGGCGGGTCCGCCATGACCTATTCCGGCTGGCAGGCTATTCAGATTGTTGACCCACAGGACAGGGAATCCAATAAGGCCACCTTCAAGATCACGTGCCAATAACGATGAAATGGAAGCACCAGCCATGCTCACGATTGATAGACCTCATCTCCAGTTATCCAATAGGGCTTTTACCGGTGTGTTGTAAGAATGGGAGATGCCTTTTTCTTGTCCCTTCTCTTGTTTTTATGGGTGGCCTGTCTACGGCCTTTTCATAAGGAGTCATAACCATGGATCCAGTGACCTTTCCATTGCAACGTGGTGACGAGGGCCCCGCGGTCGCGAATCTCCAACAAGCCCTGCTCCTTCTCATCGACAAGGAGGTGCTTCGCCTCTCGGCCAATCTGCGCCCTTCGCTTCGCGAGTCGCTGGTCGCCGAGAACAGTCAGAAGAAGTTTGAGAGTGGCACGGCGAAAACCATCGGTACATTTCAGGAGCAGTATCAGTTGCCCTCCACTAGCCAGGTGGATGCGGCCACGTCCGAGGCGATCAATCGGGTGTTACGAGAACTGGGGGTCCTCACCCCGGATCAGAACAGCCTATACCGGGTCGATGGTAAGGTGGTGAGCCGCGTGCGGGCGGGTGTCGGCGGGTTGCAGGTCCGTCTTGTGGATAAGCATGTCGGCACAGATGTGAGGCTGGCGGACACCCAGACTGATGCCGGCGGGTCCTATCACATCACGTTCTCGATTCCGGATTTGCAGGAGCGTGGGAAACAACGCCCCGATCTGCAGGCCTGTGTTTTTTTGAATGATGCATTCCTGGGTGCCTCGGCCGTCCGTTACAACGCCTCGTATCGTGAGACGCTTCATGTGGTGCTGGGGCAGGAGGCCGACGCCAAACTTTATTCGGAATATGACACGCTGACTCAGGCTCTGGGCACCCATTACCCGGGCCGTCTGGGTGACTTGAAGGAGGAACAGGCGGAACCTGACCGGCATGACGTTCGGCGGGATATTACCTATTTGGCCAACAAGACGGGCTGGGATGCCCGCGCGGTGGCCTTCGCGGCGCTGGCTGATCAGTTGAGCGCACGATCCCTTGATCCGAACGGCGGTGGCGGGATTGCCCCGCCCTTGTTTTATGCGCTCTTTCGTGCCGGCGTGCCGGCCGGTGAGCAGGCCGTGTATCAGCTCAATCCGGACCGCGTGGCGGGGATCTGGAAACATGGAATGGCTGAAGGACTCATTCCTGCCATGTCGGACCGTCAGCTTTCACAAGCCGCAAAGCGCTTTCAGATTCTGGCGGTTGACCATGCGTTGAAGAGTCCCGCTCTGACAGGCCTCTCCTCACTGAAGGAGATGCTGTCTGTTTCTCTCGGCCGCAATCCGACCAAACACCAACAGTTTGCCGATCTTCATACGAAATATCGGGATGATCCTTCGAAGCTGTGGGAGAAGGTGCGCAGTGTGTTCGGGGCCCAGACGGAAAAACGGCTGAAGGTTGACGGGCAATTGGCCGCGCTGACTCTCAATAATGCCCCGCTCGTCAAAAAGCTGCATGGTTCCGCGGGACGGACCGGCGTGACGGATCCCAAAGCTCTGATCGCCGCAGGGTACTACAAATCAGAGGTCTGGCGAACGCTCAATGGGACCGACGCTATTCCACCAGAAATTCCTGAGATTCCCGGTGAGCGGCCGAGGGAGCGGCGAGAGCGGTATGCCGATCTGCTCGCGGCGCAGATGCGGCTGAGTTATCCGACCGCGGTCGTGGCGCAGATGGTGAAAAACCGCGAGACGCCGGTGTCACGACCACTGCTCACCCCGGTGCACCGGTTTCTTCTTACACATGAAGACACGTTTGCCATTGGTCGACAGCCGGTGGAGCAGTTTGTCAAACAACAGAACCTCACCGTGGAGCCGGAGGTGATCCAGGAAGTCCAGCGAATCCAACGGGTCTATCAGTGCACCCCGAATGATCAGGCCATGAATGCGCTTTTAAAAAAGAACGTGGATTCGGCGGCGGCCGTCGTGCGGTACACCTCACAGCAATTTGTGGAGACCTTCCAAGCCGAGATGGGTGGAGAGGCCAATGCCCGCTTAACCTATGCAAAAGCGCAACAGGTGCATACTGCGGTGGTCAACATGGCCACATCGTATTTGATTGCCCGCACGGCGCCTGCCATTGGCGTGCATAGTCCGGCAGGTGTTATCGATCCGGCCCCACGGGGCCCGTCTCCTGCGCATCCGGATGACGTGCTGGCGTATCCCACCCTGGAAGGGCTGTTCGGAGAGATGGATTACTGTGCCTGTGACCATTGTCGCTCGATCTTGAGTCCCGCTGCCTATCTGGTGAATCTGCTTCAGTTTCTCTCTCCGGAACCTGATGTTTGGCGTGAGACGATGAGCAAGTGGAAGAGGGATCATGGGGGAGCCCCCTATCCATTTGAGACTCTTGAAGCCTGGGAGGATGCTGAGTCCCCCACTGACACCGAGAAGACGCCTTTCGATGTGCTGATTTCGCGACGTCCGGATCTCGAGCAACTGGAGCTCACTTGCGAAAACACCAACATCCCGTTGCCCTATATCGATTTGGTCAATGAGACGTTGGAATTCTATGTGGGAAACACGGCTCATCCTCTCTCTCTGAACGGATACTCTGGTCATAGTACGACTGAAGATATGACACCAGAGGTACTTCTGGCCGCTCCGCAATCTGTGCAGAAAGAGGTTTACAAGGAGGCCTATAAACAACTCGCGGAAGCTCATTTTCCCATCCTGCTTCCCTTCGATCAGCCGTTGGAGCATCTGCGACGGTCTTTCGCTCGGTTTGACGCCCCACTGTCTGATGTGATGATGGCGCTACGGAACAATGACAGTATTGATCGAGAGGGTGCCGGCGAGTATGGATGGAATGACATCTTGATGGAAGAACTGGGTCTGTCCCGGGCCGCCTACGCCATATTCAAAGACCGATCCCTGAGATTACGGGATCTGTACGGGTTTGCCGCAAGCGATCGAGATGCGGCGATTAAAAAGAAGCTCTCGCCGGCCAAGGACTTTGCCAGACGGGTTGATCTGCCCTATGCCGATCTCATTACCATGCTGAAGACCCGCTTTATCAATCCCCATTCGACCCTGATTCCTAAGGTAGAACGGTTGGGGGTCTCGTTTTCGACGCTGAAGAAGTTCAAAGACCGGGACATGACCGGGGCTGAGTTTGAAGCCATGCTCCCAGAAGGACTCGATCCATCTCACTATGGTGGGAACATCAAACGATGGGTCAAGGATTCCAAGAATTACACGCGCATCATGAATCTGGTGACGCTTGCCAACCCGAGTTCGGCGGCTGAAGAAGATGGCGCGATTGATCTCTGTAATTTTGAACAGTTCGAATTTCGTTATGCCAATCCGGACATGACCGCGAATACACTCAAGCCTATCGAATTGTATCGGATGATTCACTTTCTTCGACTCTGGAAAACCCTGGGCTGGTCCATGGAACAGACCGATAAGGCCATCATTGCCTTATTCCCGTCTCTCAGCAAGGCCCCCCGACGTGAAGATCTCGTCGCGGGTTTTCCCATCCTCCTGAATCGATTGGGGGTCATGAAACGGGTTATGCGGGTTCTCAACCTTTCTGTACAGCAGGATCTTTTGCCGCTACTGGCCTGCTTTGCCCCTATTGATACCCATGGCGCCGCGTCCCTCTACCGGCGGCTGTTTGTGACGGCGTCCCAGATTACTCCGGACTCGGCCTTGGCCGATGACCAATATGGACACTTTCCGGCCGCCCCGGATGAAAAACTCTTGCTCCACGCAGAATCACTCCGAGCGGGATGCCAGCTGACTCATGAAGAATTTACTCAGATCACGCAGGCTCTGGGTTTCGATGCTGACCAAATCCTTGGGACCAGCGAAGCAGATCTGAGAGTCATTCTTGGCCATGACCCCAGTGAGCAGGAGCTGGAGCATTTCCGCACGGAAAACATCAGTGCCATCTTTCGGCGTGGTTGGCTCGCACGCCAACTCAAGTTGAGTGTCAGTGAGTTCTTACATCTGATGGATTGCACGGGTCTTGATCCCTTTGCCGCCCCTGACCCGCCTGATCCACCCATCCTGCGCTTTATCGATGTGGTGCATCGCCTGCGTGCCGCGTCGTTGAAACCGACCGAGGCCTTATACCTGATCTGGGACCAGGATTTGAGCGGGCAGTCAACGCCAGATGACCTTGCGATCACCGCGGTTGCCCGCACCTTGCGATCTGAACTGACGGCCATCGAGCGTGAGTTTACCATCGTTGATGACCCCGATGGTCAGATTGCCCGTGACAAACTGGCCCTCGTCTATGGTAGCGAGGCCTCCGACTACTTTTTTAGTTTATTACACCATGAAGGTGTGACTGATGTGGAGTACACGCATGGTCAGGCGACCTTGGAAGCAGCGATCGTGACTGCGGGTCAAGCAATGATCGCCTACGATCACCTTGCTCACCGACTGGCCTACACAGGCGGGGTGATGCCCGATGCCATTCGGGATGCGCTCAAAGGTGTTGCAGGAGTGCGGCGGAAATTTAAGGCTGCCGTGGATCAACTTCATGCGAATTCTCAGAGCTTTTTTATTCGCTATCCAGAGCTCAGGCCTCCTTACGATGCGTTTATCGCGTCTGATGAGGTGCAAGAAACCAAACGCGCCACACTCCTGGAGAAAGTTTTGCCAGCCCTGAAAACGCGACGCATGCAGCAACAGATCCTGCAGGCCGTCAGCGCAGTGGGGGGAGTCGACTTGGGTTTGGCACACAGTCTGCTCGACCACAAGATTGATAAGACCTACGTGTTGCATGCGGTGGGTGACCCGGCACGACCTGCGGTGGATGATCTCACTGCCGTGGGAACCACGGGGCTGGAGGTCCAGTGGCACTATCGCAACCACGCGAGAGGGAGGGTCGACGAGACCAGGGTGGCTGAAGCCGATTTGCATTATTCCCGAACCGGACGCAACAGGTTTCCCAACCCCGGTGGTCCCGTCTCGGGAATTTGGGATGGCTTGATAGAAGCGCCTGAAAATGGGCCTTATCGCTTTAGCATTGAGTGCGATGAGGACGCGACTGTGGTCTTGAAACTGGATGGGAAGACTGTTGATCTGGAGCAGGACGGGAGGGTGTGGCGTCATCGTGATGATGCGCCGCAGAATCTGGAAGCTGGGAAGCTGTATAAAGTTAAGCTCACGGTAGAAAATGTGCAAGAACGATTGGCGGTACGGTGGGACACCGTTGAACGTCGTGGCGAGGTCATCCCACCTCAGTTTCTGTATGGTCCAACACTTCGGGACCACCTTCGCACCATCTATGTTCGATTTCTGAAAGTCGCATCCTTAGCCACAGCTCTCAGTCTCAACGCCAATGAAATGGCGTATCTTGCGTTCCATGCCGACTCTGGGGATGGGGAGCCGAGTTGGTTCAATCTCATTCCGGTAGGCGAAGCTCTTGCTGCCTCTGGAACGAACAACATTCTCTTCCAGGGCTTGCTGGCCTTACTCGACTTTGCCCGGATTAAATCCACTCTCGGGTCATCAGGGGAGGGCCTTCTCACGATCATGAACGATCCCGGCGGGGCCACCGAGACGCCTGACGGTCTTCTCTACAAGCTGACCCGTTGGGAGTCCGATTCGTTGGATGCGTTACTGATTCGATTCGGAAAAGTCACCGGAGCGAACGCCGACCGAAAGGCCTTACAGGATTTGAACACGTTTCGCCGCATCTTCGATGCCTACGCCTATGCCACTCGACTCAGCATCTCAGCCAGTGCCCTCATTCAAGCTACGACGAATGGGCCGACAGCGGAAACGGTGCGGAATTTCCAATCCGCGTTGCGCGCCCGTCATGACGAGAATGGATGGTTGAAGGTCTTGCGGCCCCTCAACGATGAGATGCGGACACTGCAACGGGACGCGTTGGTTGCCTTTATTCTCCACCGGATGCGTGAACACTTGGAAACGGCCCACATCAATACCCCGGATAAGCTTTTTGAATACTTCCTGATGGACGTGCAAATGGACCCCTGTATGCAAACGTCGCGGATTCGGCATGCGCTGTCGTCGGTCCAACTTTTTATTGAACGGTGCCTGATGAATCTTGAACCACGGGTTGCGCCAAGCGCCATCGTCGCGAAGCAATGGGCGTGGATGAAGCGGTATCGGGTGTGGGAGGCCAACCGCAAAATATTTCTCTATCCGGAAAACTGGTTAGAGCCGGAGCTCCGCGACGACCAATCCCCGTTCTTCAAAGAAACTATGAGCGAACTGCTGCAGTCCGATATTACAGAGGACAGAGCGGCGACAGCGCTGCTCAACTATCTCTCAAAACTCGAAGAGGTCGCCAAGCTTGAACCCTGTGGTTTGTACCATCAGGAAGGGAACACAGGAACAAACGACGATATCGTGCATGTGGTGGCCCGCACAGCCGGCGCCAATCGGAAATATTTTTACCGTCGCCGTGAGCCCACTGGTTGGACCGCGTGGGAACTGATCAACTTGGATATAGAGGACAACCCGGTCATTCCTGTGGTGTGGAAGGGACGGCTGTTCTTATTCTGGCTGAAGATTCTTAAAGAGGCCGCGCCGGTAACATCTTCTGTGCCTAACGTGCCAGGTGGCCTAGCTGATGCCAATCCGGCTGACTTCATTTCTGATGAACAGCCGAAGTTGACGGTCAAAGCGATCCTCTGTTGGAGCGAATACTACAACGGAAAGTGGCAGCCATCCAGAACATCGGATGTCGATAGCCCTACCCATTTAGGTGAACAACAGGCGATACGCCCTGATGGTTTCGCGCGCTCGGATCTGCAGCTCCAGGCATTTGAGAGACCAATTGGACTGCATATCACGATTTCAAATGCAAATTTCGCCGCTGGCGGATTTCTCCTATACAACACTCACAGTTCGCCCATTGCGATTGAGAATTTGAGTTATGTTGAAGGGTTTGGATTCGGAGTAGGCGCAAAGGTGCGATCTCTGCTCGTCGACCTGGACAATAGCTTGACCGTACGGTACGAGAATGTGCCAGTGCCAGGATCGTTTTCAACTGGACAATTTCAGCAACGTCTTCTGACTAACCCGCGCACAGACTGGGCGGTGCAACCAACGATGATCGCCCCAAAGGGTCCAGATGCCCCGTTTTTCTATGCAGACAGTCGGCATGTCTTCTATGTGACAACAACGCAGGATGTGGTAAAGATCGCCGAGCCGGTCGGCTACGTCATGGCAGCTACCCCCGCGAGCGAGTTCGAGTTCGTTCCTGTGTTGGTATTCGAAGGGTTCCCCGAAATAATGGGAATGATAATAGATGAGCCGGCGGTCGGGATCGGCCGAGACCCCGGCTGGATTGATCCGAAACGGATGCAACAGTTTGTGACCAAGCACCCTGACATCCATATTGGCATCGGCATGACAGGAAACGTGAGGTACGGCGATGCAGAAATCGGCCCGGCAGGCATGATGACTGACGGTCGACCGCTGTGATTATAGGAGGACAATGAACAATGAAACCAAGAAACACCGGCCTATTTATCCACGAAACCGGGGACCGATCCAAAACGAGCGAACCAGTCCGCGCTTTGCACATCGAAAGGAAATTCTCCTACTCGTTTGAAAATTTCTTTCATCCCTTTGTGGGTGAATTAGTCGAGAAGCTGAACAGGGAATCTTTGCCCGGATTGCTCGATCCCAAGTTCCATCAAGACCTGAAGAAAGACGCGAATCACAATCCTGCCATTGAGAACCAAGAAACCGTCGATTTCTTTTACAAAAATTATGGGTATGAGCAACCAGAACGCAGCGAATTCGTCTCGGTTGTGGGATTTCCAAGGGAGATTGATCTCCGCGAAGGCGGCCCCTATGCGAACTACAATTGGGAACTCTTCTTTCACATTCCGCTCACGATTGCCGTGCACTTGAGCAAGAACCAGCGGTTCGCCGAAGCTCAGCGCTGGTTCCATTTCGTCTTCGATCCGACCTGTAACGATACAACGGTTTCTCGTCCGGCGCGCTTCTGGAAATTTTTAGCCTTTCGGGACCCAACGTGCAACATCACCCAGATCGATGCGCTCTTGGCGCTTTTCAGTCAGTCGGATTTGACGGCAGAGCAACAACGTTGTCGTGACAGTCTTCAGAGGGGGTTGGAGGAGCTTCAACGTAAACCTTTTCAGCCTCATGTGGTGGCCCGGACTCGGCATGTCGCGTATCAATACTCCGTGGTGATGAAGTATCTCGATAATTTGATTGCCTGGGGAGATAGCCTCTTCCGACAGGATACAATCGAAGCCATCAACGAAGCCATGCAGTTGTATGTATTGGCAGTCAACATCCTGGGAGAGCGTCCACAGCGAATACCCCCAAAAGGGACGGTGCGCCCTCTGACCTTTGCGAAATTGAAGGACCAAGGGTTGGACCGTGGGGGGAATGCCCTGGGGAATCTGGAAGGGAAATTCGTCTTTAATCTGGGCTTGCCCCGGACGGAAAGTCGGGATTCAGATGAAACCGAGCCCTTATTTGGGATTGGGCGTACGCTCTATTTCTGCATCCCTCGCAATGACAAGATTCTCGGTTACTGGGATCTGGTTGCCGATCGGCTGTTCAAAATTCGGCACTGCATGAATATCGAAGGGGTGGTTCGGCAGCTCGCACTTTTTGATCCTCCCATTGATCCAGGAATGTTAGTGAAAGCCGCTGCCGCGGGGATCGATGTGACTGCGATTGTCAGTGGCTTGAATCAGCCGATCGGTCCCGTGCGCAGCCTGTTCTTGATTCAGAAGGCCCTGGAGCTTGCAGGGGAAGTGCGGGGTCTGGGTGGCGCGCTCTTAGCGGCGATTGAAAAAGGGGATGGAGAGCAATTGGCGCTGCTGCGTCAAGGTCATGAGATCAAAATTCAGCAGATGCAGCAGGAAGTGCGCTTTCTCCAATGGAAACAATCCGAAGAGTCAACAGAATCCCTCCTACGAAGCCGAGCCAGTGCGTTGGATCGTTACCGGTATTATCAACGTGTCCTGGGACTTGAGTCGGAGAGCGACGCACCATCTGATAGTTTACCGCTGGATCGCGGGGCGCTCACGGAGGAAAACTTTGAAGAAGTCTATGAGACGTTGGTTGGTCAATTCGATGAAACGGTGTCGACCATAAATTATCCGTCATTGGCTACTAAGCAAGACGGCAGGCTGCATTTGCACGAGGGTGAGTATGCCGAGCTGAATGAACATGCGGATCGCGCATTTGCCGCAAGAATATCAGCGGCTGGTGCCGAAGCCATTGCGGCCGCGTCAGCCTTCCTCCCAGACCTTGAAGTCAAGCTTGCGTATTGGGGCGTTGGCACTGGAACTTGGATCCCCGTGGGGCGATTAGCGGCCGACATTGGTAGAGCTGTGAGTTCGGGATTCCAAGTGTGGGCTTCAGTCGAAGAGGAACTCGGACGGAATGCAGCTAAGACGGCCTCCTACGAACGCCGAGCGGATGAATGGATGCTTCAAGCCAATCTTGCTGCGCGCGAGCTCATGCAGATTGGGCGCCAGATCATTGGCTCGCTCATCTCCGAGCAGATCGCGAAGCACGAATATGAGAACCTCAAGAAGCAGATTGTGCAATCGAATGAGGTCCTGGCATTCCTGAATGGCGAATCGCAAACACTTTCCACAGGAGAGGAGGTGCCAGGCAAGTTCTCGACCCGTGACCTTTACGTTTGGATGCAAGGGGAACTCACTCGGCTTTACTATGAGTACTATCGCTTTGCTTTCGACACCGCGCGCAAAGCCGAGCGCACCATGAAGCACGAACTGATGCGGCCCGAGGTTGATGCGGCTGACTTTATCAAGTTCAATTATTGGGACGGGGGACGCAAGGGTCTCCTTTCAGGCGAGGTGCTTTCTCTGGATATCAAGCGGATGGAGATGGCGTACCACGAACATCATAGGCGTGAGTATGAGCTGACTAAACACCTTTCCCTGCGACAACTTGACCCGCTCGCGTTACTCAACCTGAAGGCTTCCGGTTTGTGTGAAGTCACCGTACCGGAGTGGCTGTTTGACCTCGACAACCCCGGGCATTACCTGCGTCGCATGAAGAACGTCAGCTTGTCGATTCCTTCGGTGACCGGACCGTACACCAGCGTGAGTTGCACTCTCTCCCTGCTTAAGAGTTCGATCCGTAAATCCCCGATCCTAAAAGATGGTGACTATCCGCGTCAGGGAAGCGAGGATGATCGATTCGTCGATTACTTCGGCACGATCCAATCGATCGTCACCAGCAGTGCGAATAACGACAGTGGCATGTTTGAGACTAATCTGCGGGATGAGCGCTTTCTGCCTTTTGAAGGATCAGGAGCCATTAGTACGTGGAAGCTGGAATTGCCTCATGAATTTCGTCAATTCAACTACGACACTATTTCGGACGTCGTTTTGCACATTCGGTACACGGCTCGTCAGGGAATCGACCGCAACCTGGTCGTAGAGGACCTCAAAGACCGTGTCGCGACGGAAAATGCGTCGGGGTTGGCACTTCTGTTTAGTCTGAAGCACGATTTCCCCACCGAATGGCATCGGTTTTTCAGTGCTCCCCCAGCGAGTCAACATTTTTCTGCCTCCATTCGGCGGGATTATTTCCCCTATTTTTCTCAAGGCAGGGGGATTGCTCTTGAAGCGTTTCAGCTTATTGGCCTTAAAAAAATGGAACGTCCGACTCCCCATGCTATCACGGGCTTGAATGCCGCAGCCCTCAGCGCGGACTTGGAAGAATATCAAGCGTTTGATCTTGAATTGACTGATGATGTGCGAAGTGTTCTTGGAGATGACACAGATATCCCGGTGTTTCTTCTCATGACCTATCGGATAGAGGAGTAAGTTTGGTTGATTAGGGCTTTGGGAGGAAATTTTTGATTTCCATTTCGATTCGTTCTCGCGACGTAATTTTCCGGTCTACCGGTTCGCGATAATCGCGAGGCGGAAGCCTAAGGCATGGAGAAGAGCATCGAGGCTTCTGAATTCTGGATTGCCGCGTCCAGAGAGCATCTTATACAGGCTTTCTCTATTAAGTTTGGTTTTTTCAGCCAGTTGCGCCACCCCTCCTTGTGCTTCGGCCACATTTCTTAATGCCAGTAGAAATAATTCAGGATCGTCTTCCTCCAGCCCCGCATTTAAATATTCTTCGGCTTCGCCCGCATCACGCAGGCTTTCAATCAGGTCTGGTTGGTAGGCTTTACTCTTGTTCATGGTCTCCTCCTGTATCCATTTCTGGTGTAGCTAATAAGCCAAAATATGGCAAGGAATGGTTCGGGTAGGTACGGTAAGGTAAGAAACCGGGATGGTGTAAAAAGCGGATTGAAAGATCTCCAGGTCAGTAGCATCCCGAAGGCCAAGGGAGGAAACGGATTAAACGGGAAGAGAAAAGGTTTTGGTGAGCCAGGGAGCCAACTGAGGAGACAGTTGGGCGTCGATCCACAGAATCAAGTGGTAACAATTGGATGGTCCACACGCCTACTGGCAAACTTGAGACAGGCTTGAATATCTTCTGCTTCCAAATCCGGTAATTCTTCTAAGACTTCTTGGGGGGTTAGGCCATGCGCCAACAGGTCCAGGACATCCGTCACACGAATCCGCATTCCCCGGATACAGGGACGGCCACCGCACTGGTCAGCGTTCACCGTAATACGTTCTGCAATAGTAGACATATTTCCTCCCTCCGTGGGCATTGTATTAAGGAGACAACAGACAGCACCCGAACTAATTGAGAAGGGGACCATATCAAAAGGAAAGTTTGAATTTCCAATATTTTGTGATTTCTCAACTGTAAGATGTCCATAAAGGCACATGCAAAACAAAGAGTTCTGTCATTCCCGCAAGTTTTTAGTGGGAATCTATCTTCTTGTGTGTATGTGAGATATCGTCTTGTCCCGTCGCTCAAAGAGGTTGACCTGAGGACACTCAACCCAGGGTCGGTGGTCATGATGAAGAATAGGTCCCTTGGCCGGATCAGAGTATGATCCTGTCGGCTGTTGTGTGATGGAGAGACGCGAACTCTATTTTGTTTTGGCGCGTCACGAGCATTTTTCTGGCACGCAGGTCAGTTCCGCCGGCATGATAGCGCTGTAAACTCAGATTTCTCTGATTGACTTTATGTTTCCTCAAAAGTACCATTTGTACAATTCGTACGTTCCGTTCATTTGCGAGCAATGGAAAAGAGGTAGTTCATGGCACATTTACCATCCAGCAAAGCACGAGAAGGATTTTCGGATACGATCAATCGTGTGGCATTCGGCAACGAGCGCGTGGTGTTGCGACGGCGCGGGAAGGAAGTTGCCGCCGTTGTCCCGATTGCCGACCTGCGGTTGTTGGAAGAGTTAGAAGATCGAATCGACCTCGTCGACGCCCGGGCCGCCTTGGCTGAAACCAAGAAGAAAGGCGCGAAGTCCCTTGATGGGATTCTGAAGGAACTGGGTCTTTAACCCCTTCCGATGGCCTATTCGATTCTCCTCGCCCCTCCCGCGGAAAGGCAGCTCAAGGCCTTGCCCCAAGCAGTTCAAAAGCGTCTGGTTAAACGTCTCAAGACGTTGCAAATTAATCCGCGTCCACAGGGCGTCAAGAAGCTGGCTGGTGAAGATGATTTGTACCGTGTTCGGGAGGGAAGCTATCGCATCATATATACGATCCGCGAGAAGGCACTTATTGTCCTTGTTCTCACGATCGGCGACCGAAAAGAAATCTACCGCTCTTGATCAATGGCCATCATTCAGAAGGCGGGTAGTTGCGGGTGCGACGGCAAAGGCCGGGCTCCCGCAAGCACAGGAGTCTGCCATCAAATGGCACGCGGACGCGGTTCTGGTCCAAATCATCACCGTATCAGGAAATATGGAGGGCTCCGCGGAGAAGTGGAGCTTTCTCTTCCATTCACCGCAGGCTCCAAGGCTCGAAAAGCCAGGGCGCCTATTGGAATATTGACAGTGATCTGGCGGAAGGAAGAAGTACGATCATCAACCCCAAAACAGGGAAGTTCTTCAGTCACCAGGCACTCAAGTAGATGGTAGTGAAGACTTTAGGAGCTAACCACATTAGCTTTTCCATTTAATTATTGTTGTGCCTTACAATAGAAGAATAAAATCGGCAACTCCACGGAGTTAATCTCAGAATGGCTAGAAGGAACAGAAGGGGACTACGTCTTCCAATTATAACTATAGGTCCTTTTGAATCTATGGCAGGCGATTCTAAAGTATTAGAAAATGGAAAAGATGAAGATTACGTCACAGTAATGCGTTTTGTGCTCCCTCTTGATGAGGAAGAATTCGTGCCAGAGACCTATTCTGTTACTAGTGCTGCTTGGGATTCGCCTATTGAAATCAAGCTTTATCAAATAGAAGATGCATCTGAAGATCAAATATTTCAATGGGGAAAAATATTTTCTTTAGGTGCAAATATGCAACTTCAAAATTTGCCATTTTCTATTTTTTCAGACAATCGAGGTAAGTACCCCTGTTTTTTTGCTCAGATAGTGTTTCCATTTCGATTGAATGACTGGCGGAATCCAAGTCAAGAAAAGATAGAACAAAAAAATTTAACAGGCATATATAGCAAAGACAAACTTTTGGCTTTGGAAATACTAAATAAGTTATTTGCTAGTGAGAAATATTCAAAAGACGTGCGTCTCCTGGAATACGAGGATGTAACAAATTTTGTCGAAACGTATTTTCGGAAAGGTCATTCTCAGGCCCATTTATATCAGCATCTCATCCTACTAGATTCGAGAAATGCTTTTGAGGAAGGTATCGAAGAATTCTTAGGTGATGACCTATGGGACCATGTTTCTGGATTTGTGAGAAAAAAAGAAGGGGAAGCCATAAATACCGAAGCTGATTTACATGAAATCGTAATGGAAGTCATTATAGATATCATCAAGCATCAGATAGAAAATAGAAACTGGATACAGGCTTTTTGGAATGATACACATAAAACTAAGATCAAAGGGAAAATGATATCTATCCCAAAACAACCAAAAAGGGAACCTTCCATACAACCAACCTTACAAGTATTGCTTTGTATCTCATTGAACCCCTTGGGAGTCCACGTAGAAAGAGAAACTGCCGAGGGGGTTGGGTCACTTGATTTTAAATGTTTATTTACCACAAAAGATGGTACCCCACTATGTGTGCTGGTTGAATTTAAATTGGCGCATGGAGATATTAAGCACGGTTTAGAGAAGCAATTGCCAGCCTACCTTACTGCCAATAAATCCAATCACGGTATATATTTGATAATGTGGTTTAAAGATGAGGAAGGCCGCGTTTTCAAAAAGCCACAGGGGCGTACAAAAATGGAGATGATCGCACAGCTCAACCAGATTGCAGAGTCAATTTACCAAGAGAAGGGATTCATTATTACTACAGAAATGATAGATGCCTCAGTCAGACCATCAGCTTCAAATTTGTGATTCGCCATAATGAAGGGCCTACCCCAAAGGCTTGCTCCAGACTACCTATCGTCGGTTTTTCTACGTCACTCGAAAATGATTCATACTCTAGTTAAGCGAGAGTTCCCCGTCTGGGAAGGCGGGGGTGCCGGGCTGATTTGTTACTGGCGAGAGAACCAGCCGCGACGCCTGACCCATTTTTCCAGTTCTACTGCAAAAAATACGATTGTTGAAAGGATGAGGCAGAGGCCTAATTGGTCCAGAGTTAAGGGTATAGTATGGAAGATAGGATTGAGGAACGGCACGTAGACGGTGCCCATTTGAAGGGTGAATGTGAGGACCACGGCTCCTAATAACCATAAATTGCTCAACGGCCCTCGCTGGAAAAAAGAATCTTGCTCCGAACGAATCGCCAGCACATGGCCCATTTGGGAGAGGGTGAGGACGGT
>DOFS01000413.1:29959-44747 GCA_003523945.1 Nitrospiraceae bacterium
TTTGGGAGAGGGTGAGGACGGTGAACACCATGGTTTGCCATTGTCCCTGATCGGCCTCATAGGCCCACATTTCAGTGGCCAGCGAGACACCGCCCATCAGCAGCCCCACCCACAAGATGTGTTGCCAGAGGCCACCGGCAAAGATGCTTTCGTTTGGCGGGCGGGGAGGACGCTGCATGATCTTCCGTTCCTCCGGTTCCATGGCGAGGGCGAGGCCGGGCAGGCCGTCGGTGACGAGATTGATCCATAAAATCTGAATGGGGAGCAGGGGAATCGGCAGGCCAAATAAGGGTGCCAGAAAAATCGTCCAGATTTCTCCGGAATTGCTGGTCATCGTGTATTTCACAAACTTGCGGATGTTGTCATAGATCCGGCGTCCGTCCCGGACGGCGGTGACGATGGTCGCAAAATTATCATCCAACAAAATCATGTCGGAGGCTTCCCTGGCTACGTCTGTGCCGGTTTTCCCCATCGCGATGCCGATGTTGGCCTGGTTCAAGGCGGGGGCGTCATTCACTCCGTCGCCGGTCATCGCCACAAACTCTCCCCTGGTTTGGAGGGCTTGGACGATGGCAATTTTTTGCGCGGGAGTGATGCGGGCATAAACGCGGGTATCCTTAACCAGTTTCGCCAGCTCTTCAGGGGAACGATGTTCCAACTCCTGGCCGGTCAGCACGGTGGTCTCTTTGTCGATGATGCCGACGCGTGAGGCGATGGCTTGGGCTGTGCCAGGGTGATCGCCGGTGATCATGACGGGCTTGATGCCTGCAGATTGACAGAGGGCGACCGCCTGCGCGGCTTCCTCCCGTGGAGGATCCATTAAGCCGGCAAATCCCAGAAAGGTGAGTTCGCGTTCGATGGCCGGTGGACTTAGGTCTGGGGGAGCCTGGTCCCATTGGCGATACGCCACGGCTAAGACCCGCAAGCCTTCATTGGCCATCTGTTCGGCCTGCTCTAACAGACTGTCTGTGGCCAGGGACTCAGGGCCGGTCTGTGTGAGCATGGATTCGCAAAGCGGAAGAAGTTTTTCCGGCGACCCTTTGGTGAAGGAGATGATGCCTTCCGGCATGCGATGCAGCGTCGTCATGCATTGCCGGTCTGAGTCGAAGGGGATTTCTTGTACGCGGGGATTCGTGGTCTCCAATGTGTCTTTGTCATACCCTGCCTCGCTGGCGGCCAGGTACAACGCGACCTCCGTGGGATCGCCCAAGGTCCGGCCAACGGTTTGTGCTTTCGCATCGTTGTTCAACGCCAAGGCCAGAAAAAATAAATGGATTGGATTGTGGAGATCGGCTTCGGTGGGGGGGTGTTCGCCTGCAGAAGGCTGCAGGATGTCCCCGGCCACAGACATCTGCTCCACCCGCATGGAGTTTTGTGTGAGTGTGCCCGTCTTATCCGAGCAGATATAGGTGACCGAGCCTAATGTTTCCACAGCGGGCAGTCGGCGGATCAACGCCTGCTTTCGCGCCATTTTACGCGCGCCCAATGCCAGGGAAATCGTGACGACGGCTGGCAAGGCTTCAGGAATCGCGGCCACGGCCAGACTCACGGCGGTCAGGAACATGAGCACCGGTGGCTCACCCCGCCAGACCCCCACGGCAAACAACACCACACAGATTGCCAGGACGGCTAGCGCGAGGCGTCGTCCAAACAACGCCAGGCGTTGTTGCAAGGGCGTTTTGATGTCTTCGTCTTTGTGGAGGAGCGAGGCGATCTGACCTAGCTCTGTCTGCAGGCCGGTGCCTATGACGACCCCTGTGCCCCGGCCGTATGTCAGGAGTGTGCCTTTATAGGCCATATTCCGACGATCACCCAAAGGAAGTTTCCCGTCGTCAAGCGGGTCGGTCTGTTTGTCTACCGGGACGCTCTCGCCCGTGAGCGCCGATTCATCCACTTTGAGTTGAACCGCTTCGATTAATCGAAGGTCGGCAGGGATGAGGTCTCCGGCTTCCAGCAGAACGATGTCGCCCGGTACCACATCGAGCGTGGAGAGCGAGAGGACTTGCTTCTCACGCCTCACGTGCGTCGTGGGCGTGGCGAGCTTCTTGATGGCTTGCATGGCGCGGTCCGCCCGATATTCCTGCACAAACCCGATGATCCCGTTGAGCACCACAATGATGACAATCGCCAGCGCATCCAGACGCTCGCCCAATATGCCCGAGACAATGGCTGCTCCAATAAGCACCAGGATCATGAAGTCGGTGAATTGATCGATGAAGATTCGCGTGAGACTGCGCTGCCGATGTTCGGGAATGGTGTTTTGGCCATGCTGTTGCAAACGGCGGCGGGCTTCCCCGGCATTCAGCCCCGTGTGAGGATCGACTTCCAGCCGTTGACTGACATCCGGGATAGAAAGAGTATGCCAGACCGTCTCGGTTGGCGATGGGAGAGGGATCCCTGCGGTTGTATCGGACTTGTTGGACATTTTAGTTGGTGAAATTTCTTAACCCTCTTTAATTTGATACATCTCATGGCATGCCAGGCATCTGGTCGTGATAGTCGACAGGCGTTGAAGAATATCCTGTGATGTCGTGCCCCCGGTGATCGCATCCGCCAATTCGTCAAAATCCCGATGTACGGACATTCCAAGCTGTTTAAGGGGAAGAGGAAGTTTAAGCATGAGCGAGGGATTGTCATCGACGGCCATCTTCATTCCGGCCGAACGGGCCGCCGCTGCAGCCTGAGCATGTCCTTGGCTCTGGTCAGGATCGCTCAGGCCCGTCACGACGCCATGCACGGCCTGAAGGAGTTGCCGCATTTCGGTCAGGATAAAGTCCCGTTCGGTTGGAGCAAGATGCACAACCGTCCGGCCATCGGCTGAAGGGGTGGTCGCCCCTTGAAAAAAGAACCAGCCCAGCAGGCCGGCGGTGACTATCCAGAGCACGAGAGCAACCGGGCAAAGAATTTTTGAGAAGAATGGTGAAGATGACAACTGGAATCTCCTTATTTATTTAATTAACTCGTGATCCCCTTCCTGTGCAGATCAGCCTTGCTGCGTTCAGGAATTGACTTCATTTTGGGAATCGAATGGGGCATTATTCTACATGACGAATGATTTTGACTGTACCTCTTTTCCCCAATGCTCCGGCTCATCGTTTTCGGCCTATTGAAGATAGTTGAGGTTTTGCTAGTTATATCTATCATTTCAAGTTCTCACACAATAAGGCATATCTCTTGCCAACTAGATTATCAGTGAGTGCTAGCGGCAGGAATGCATTCAGGTGAATTGATGGGAGGCCGATGATCCAAATCCGTATTCATGGCAGAGGAGGACAGGGCGTGGTGACTGCGGCCGAGCTGCTGGCGTTAGCGGCATTCCGGGATGGGAAGGAGGCGCAGGCCTTTCCCAGTTTTGGATCTGAACGGACCGGTGCGCCGGTGACCGCATTCTGTCGGATCAATTCTCAACCGATTCGTAGTCGGGAGCCGGTCTATCACCCGGATGTTTTACTCATACAGGACTCCACCCTGCTGCATCAGGTAGATGTCTTTGCCGGATTGGCCTCATCAGCATTCGTCCTGATTAATTCCACGCGAGATGTGGAGGCACTTCGTCTTACGGACTTTGTCATCCAACATCCAGCAGTGCAGATGCATACCCTCCCGGCATCTGATCTGGCCCTGAAACATCTTGGGCGACCGTTTGCCAATATCGGGATGGTGGCCGGTTATGCGGCCCTCACCGGGGAAGTCAGCAAAGCTGCCGTGAATCAGTCGATCACGGAGAAGTTTCCTGGAAGGATCGGAAAATTGAACGGGGCGGTGGCCGCAGAGGTGTATGACTATGTTGCGGCAAATCTGGCCAAGGTCTAATTCAATCGAGTAATCAACAAAAGACCATGAAACACCATATTGAAGGATCTCAAGCCGTAGCCCATACCGTCGCTTTGTGTCGACCTGAAGTGATGGCTTGTTATCCGATCTCTCCGCAAACCCATATTGTCGAAACGCTTTCACGAAAGGTGAAAGCGGGAGAAATCGGCAATTGCCAATTTCTGAATGTCGAATCGGAGTTCGGGGCCTTAAGCGTACTGATCGGCGCCTCGGCCATGGGCGCGCGAACCTATACCGCAACGACAAGCCAGGGTCTCTTGTTCATGGCCGAGGCCGTCTATAACGCGGCGGGATTGGGTCTTCCCATTGTCATGACCATTGCCAATCGCGCCCTCGGCGCGCCGATCAATATCTGGAACGATCATTCGGACAGTATGTCCATGCGGGATGCCGGGTGGATCCAGTTGTTTGCGCAGGATAATCAAGAAGCCGCCGATCTTCACATTCAAGCCTTTCGGCTGGCTGAGGAACTGAGTTGCCCGGTGATGGTGTGCATGGACGGCTATATTCTCACTCATGCATATGAGGTGGTGGATCTCCCCACGCAAGAACAGGTGGATGCCTACGTGCCGGCGTTTGAACCGGTTCAAGTGTTAGACCCACAGGACCCTGTATCCATTGGTGCGATGGTCGGGCCGGAGGCCTTTGCCGAGGTTCGGTTTCTTGCCCATCACAAGCATGTGCGGGCGCTGGAGGCCATTCCACGACTCTCTCAGGCGTTTCAGGACATCTTTCAGCGACGGTCTGGTGGTTTGATGGATACGTATCACACGGATAATGCTGAAACTCTTCTTCTGGCACTGGGGTCGGTGAACGGCACCATAAAAGATGCGGTGGATGAGTTGCGGAAAGAGGGGTGGCCTGTCGGGTCAATCGCCTTATGCGCATTTCGTCCCTTCCCCTCCCATGCTCTTCGCCATGTTGTTCAGGATGCCAAGCGGATCATTGTTTTTGAAAAAGACCTGGCGGTGGGTATGGGTGGAATTGTGTCCAGCGATGTGAAGATGGCCCTTCAGGGGTTACCGATCATCGTGGATACGGTGATCGCCGGACTTGGAGGTCGCCCGATTCCTAAAGCCTCAGTCATTGATACGGTGAAGCAAGCATGCTTGGAGGGTTTGGAAGAACCCCATTTCCTCGATTTGAATTGGGACGAAATCAATCGTGAATTGACCAGACAACAGGCCCAGCGGCGTTCCGGACCCACCGCGGAAAATCTTCTTCGGGAGGTGGGGCCTCCTGGCACAAAACCCGTGTAATCGCCCGTGATGAGGTTGGCATGTCATATCAACGAGTGAAATTTTATCAAACCGGCACCTTCACGGTTGGCAACCGGTTATTGGATGAATCGGATCGCACGGTCCAAGCCCGGATGGATCGAACTAATTCGCTCAATGCAGGGCATCGCGCCTGCCAGGGTTGCGGAGAAGCGCTGGGCGCCCGTTATGCGCTTGATGCCGTGATGCGCGCCACGCGTCAGCAGATGGTTGCGGTGAATGCCACCGGCTGCCTGGAAGTCTTCTCCAGTCCCTATCCGGAAAGTGCCTGGCAGATTCCCTGGATGCATTCATTGTTCGGCAATGCCCCGGCGGTGGCGAGCGGCGTGGCGGCAGCTCTGCGGGCCAAAGGCAGAACGGATGTCCGTGTCATTGCGCAGGGCGGAGATGGCGCGACCGTTGATATCGGGTTCGGGTGTTTGTCCGGTATGTTCGAACGCAATGACGATGTGTTGTACATCTGTTATGACAATGAGGCCTATATGAACACGGGCGTTCAACGATCAGGGTCCACCCCGCCACGAGCCTGGACCAATACGACGCAGGCCGTGGGAACAAACCCCGGTAATCCCATGGGCATTGGAAAAAATCTTCCACGAATTGCGATGGCTCACGGCATTCCCTATGTGGCCACGGCCTCGGTGGCCGATCTCCATGATCTGGAAGCCAAAGTGACGAAGGCTATGAGCATCAGGGGCGCACGGTATATTCATATCCATGTTCCCTGTCCGCTTGGCTGGAAATCGGATCCTGCGCATACGATCAAAGTCGCCCGCCTGGCGGTGGAAAGCGGCCTCTTTCCGTTGTTTGAAGCCGAAGGGGGCGAAGTGACCGATCGAACGCCTATCCGGAAAAAGGTTTCTGTCGAGCAATATCTGGAGCTTCAAGGTCGGTTCAAACATCTCTTTCATCCACGGGATGAGCGTGCTCTTGAAACGATTCAGGCGATTGCGGATGCCAATATTCATCGGTATCAGCTCCTTCCTTTAAAGGCATGATAATGGAACAGAAACCCTTTGCCATTACATTGAACCCCGCTTCAAGCCTGGCTAATCATACCGGCAACTGGCGGACGATGCGTCCGGTCTATGTTGATCACCTTCCGCCCTGTAATCAGGGCTGCCCTGCTGGCGAAAATATACAAGGCTGGTTGTATGAGGCGGAGGAAGGTAAATATGAACAGGCCTGGCGAAAAATTATGGAAGATAATCCCTTTCCGGCGATTCATGGTCGCGTGTGTTATCACCCGTGTGAAACGGTCTGCAATCGGGGCCAACTCGATGAACCCGTGAGCATTCATGCCGTTGAGCGATTTTTAGGCGATTACGCGATTGAACAGGGGTGGCAGGTGGAAGCGGGAGTGTCCACAGGAAAGCGGGTCCTGATAGTCGGCGCGGGACCCAGTGGGTTATCTGCCGCCTATCATCTCGCCCGTCTGGGTCATGAGGTCACGATTATTGAAGCGGGTCCGAAACCGGGAGGCATGATGCGGTTCGGGATTCCACAATACCGTCTCCCCCGCAATATCGTGGATGCCGAAATTGCCAGAATTGTGGCCATGGGCGTCTCGATCCACCTCAATCACAAAGTCGAGAATTTGGAGACGACGATCAAAGCAGGCGCCTATGATGCCGTGTTTCTGGCCATTGGCGCCCACCTGAGTAAGCGGGTCAATATCCCAGGCCGGGATGCCGGCCGAATGATCGATGCCTTGAAATTTCTCAAGGGCATGGAGGGTGAGGCCGCTCCCAAGATCGGCCGGCGGGTTGTGGTGTATGGTGGAGGTGATACGGCCATTGATGCCGCGCGGACGGCCAAACGATTGGGTGCCGAGGAAACGATCCTGATTTATCGGCGTGATCGCGGGCACATGCCCGCCCATGATTTTGAGGTGGAAGAAGCCCTGGAGGAGGGCGTGCTGACCCGGTGGTTGAATACCATCAGGCAGGTGGATGATACGAAGTTGACCGTTGAGGAAATGACGCTGGATGATCAGGGACACCCGCATCCCACCGGCCGGTTCGAAACGTTGCAAGCCGACACGGTCATTCTGGCGGTGGGACAGGAAGTCGATACCGGGTTTTTAACGGATGTGCCCGGATTGGATATTTCGTCGGATGGGGTGATTCAAGTTGATGCCTCGATGATGACCGGGCGTGCAGGGGTGTTTGCCGGGGGGGATATGGTGCCGGCAGAGCGCACGGTGACGGTGGCCACCGGCCATGGGAAAAAAGCGGCCAGGCATATCGATGCCTATCTTCGCGGCTGTGTCTATGTGAAACCACCGTCTAATGCGGTGGCCACCTCTGATCGCCTCAATACCTGGTACTACACCGATGCGGACAAGAGCCGACAGCCCTACCTGGACTTGGCGCGGCGTCGGGCCAGTTTTGAAGAGGTGGTTGGTGGATTGGATAAGGACACGGCCTTGCTTGAAGCCCGACGATGTCTTTCTTGCGGGAATTGCTTTGAGTGCGATACGTGTTATGGGGTGTGTCCGGACAACGCCATTATCAAATTGGGTCCGGGGAAACGGTACGAAGTGAATTACGACTATTGCAAAGGTTGCGGTCTGTGTGCGGAGGAATGCCCCTCCGGAGCCATCGATATGGTTAAAGAGGTCAGATAAGAAAAAAGAAGGGAACCAGGCTCAGATAGCTTCCACAGTTGGGAACGGCCTAGCGAATAGACTATATTGACGGTCACCAGACATTGCAGAAACAGGGTGTCACACGAGGGAGATGTTTATGAAATATTTATTAGCAGTTGATGGATCGGATCAGTCAATCGATGCGACACGAGCGTTTGAAGCCCTGAATCCGGGGGAGAGCCTGATGGTGTTACATGTGGTGAATGTTCCGGGTATCCCCTATCCGTCGATCGGTGCGGGGGTCGCGAAGGATTTGTCGATGGCGGTGGACAAAGCGATGAGGGACGAAGGCGAGCGCATCATTGATCAGGCGGTGTCCCTCTTGCCTCTTCATCCGGGATCGATCATGAAACGACTGGAAAATGGCACTCCTGCCGAGGTCATTCTCACCATTGTCAAAGAGAAGAGCATAGATCTCGTGGTGCTGGGCGCCAGGGGAATAGGACAGTTTCGGGAGCAGATGTTCGGAAGCGTTTCGCATCGTGTGATGACACATGCATCGTGTTCGAGCCTGATCATTAAGAAGCCCATTCGCAAGATCCAGGAGGTATTAATCCCTGTTGAAAGCCAGGAAGACGGCGAAGCGGTGGTGCGGTTTTTGAAAAAGAAGCCATTCCGGGAACCGATCTCTGCGACGGTCCTGCATGTGATTCCTTTTTCGGAACCGGTCTGGCCGGTGGGTGCGATGATTTCTCCGGAATTTCGAAAAGAAATGATCGCCTATGGGGAGAAATTTACAAATGGAATCAGCGGAGAATTAACCCGGATGGGCCATAAGGCCCAGGGGATTGTCATCGTTGGAGCCCCCTCGCATACGATCATAGAGGAAGCGACAAAAAATGCGACCGATCTCATAATGATGCGAACGCATAGCCGATCCGGTGTGAGTCGGTTCCTCTTAGGGAGCGTTTCCCATTCCGTTGTGCATCACACCGAGTCTTCAATTTTGTTCGTGCGTGAATGATCCGGTGCAAAGAACAATCCGGACACTCAAGTACGGTAGAGGGGGCAGTCCGGGAATAATTTTTGAGTGACACAACGCATCGTTACAGAGGGCATATGAACAAAACCTGGTATCTTATTGGTGCCGTCGCGATAGGACTGCTGGTTTTTCTCTATCTGGTCTTCTTGTGTCCAAGCCCCTGCCAGTGAGATCCCCCTTATTCCTGAGTTCGTCTGCTTCTCCATCCAACCCAGGCTTGAGGGTTCCCTCAGAGGGTGGATGGCGAATCGGTTGGTAATGCCCGTTGTCGGTGCCCGCCATTTCGGAGTCCCACGAACAGACTCAGACACGTATTGCGCCTTTCTGGCTCATCTCTAGGGTTGTCGGTAAATTATCTTGTGGTGGCATGGGGCGTCCCACGGGCATCTTAAGGGACTAAGCCTAACGGGGTCGCAGCCAGTGGTGAGAGGGGCCTTGCTCTTGAAAATACCTTTTTTGATGAATGAAACGAAGCATTTGTGTTTCAAACGTCAATCCGGGATCGGTCTGACTCCTCACTTCCATTCACCATGACAACTTTGGAAAAGGATACGTGTGAGTCTGAAAAGGAATACTGGAGCGCTGGGAGGAGAATTCCATGTTTCGTGGTACTCAATTGATCACAGGCGACAAGAAACTCATTTATTCGGTATAATAATGGATGAGACTTGGCTCCCTGAGGGAGAGGATATAAATGAATCGTCTGATTGTGAGTACCAATACACTTAAAGTCCTATGGTTGGCATTGACGTTGACTTTGATATTTCCCAACTGGGCGGGGTCCAGTCCGCCTGTCAGCCGGATTCCTCATTTAATTATTCCCATTCTGGGGACTTCTCTCAATGAAAAATTTAGACCGGTGGGCCGGGTTAGCCAGGTGGTGATTGATGTCTATGAACGTCAGGATCGCAACGGACTGCAAATCCAATTTCACACTGAACCAGGGCAATTTTCCTTGTTTGCCCGTCAGTCGATTCACTCGGCCATTACCCGTGCGCTTGCCGCCGCTAATCTACCGGCTGATTCCTGGACCGTTCTCCTGAGATTTCCCTATTCCGGTCAGACGATTTATGGGGAGAGCCTATCGGCCATGGTGGGACTCAGCGTGGTATCCATGATGAAGGGAGATCACCTCATTGCAGGTCGTGCCCTGACCGGGACCATTACGGAGAGAGGACATATCGGAGCCGTGGGGGGGCTTCAACTTAAGATTTTAGCTGCCTACCATAACCACTTTCAGCGTGTGCTAGTGCCTAGCGAATACGATGTGCGGGATGGGGATTGGCGTACGCCGTTTCTTATGCATGTCTCTCCTGTTAGCACGATTGATGAAGCCTACTTCGGCCTGACCGGCCACCATTTAGTGAATCTTCCTTAACAAGCCCTTGCACTTTTCCTCCTGCCTTTGTACCCCAAAAAACACCTACGGTTTTCTACCTTGCATTTGGGGAAAGTTTTCTGATCACCAAAAGAGCAGTTGATGGGTAAGTCACTGCTTCCGGCCGGATGGGGTCACGGCAGGAAGGTGGAAGGTTAAGATGTACCGTACTTTTCCGCAATAACATCTCCTCCGGCCCGAAGAACCCTTTGCCATAATCGTTCGATGTTTTTGGGGTCCATGTGGTGTCGCATTTTTTTGTGTCGCTGGGGCCGGGGTCGGGATCTAATAATATTGTTTCAGTTCCGATAGGCATCTTGTCTTTGATATGGCGTTTTCCAATCGTGTTGATGGTAGGTGCCGGTAGGTTTTTCTGCTATGTGAGCGACCAAAATTGCCACTCCTGTTTTTAAGGGTAGTCAGACGAGTGGTGGTCGACACCGGTTTAGAACCGGGATGGCCTCCCGGAAAGCCTCAAAAACCGAATGAATATATTTTGAGTTCAGGCATTCTCTCCCCCAGCATTGTTTGACAGATCAAGATTCTCCACCCTACTACATCCCTATTTTTGTTGATTGAGACGCTTTCTGGCATTGAGCGTTGTTTTGGGGAATTCCGGCAATACCCAAGAGTCTGTCAGCAGAGAACCTCCTAGGCCTTATAAAAAAAGTGGGTACCCGAATTGAGAATTGAGGAAAAATTACCGTTCGGCTGATTCATCTTCCTGATGGAATGCGAATTGGGGAAAAAGACTCCGACGAAGAACAATCCTTTCATGATGGTTAACTTCTCCGGCGAACATTCCGAAATAACTTCAAACGGGAGTCTCACGACCGCTGAAAATAATTACGACGAGTTTCCGAGGAGAAGACTGGGTATGGCTGAACATGATGAGCTTCGAGACCGACTGCGCAATTGCCCCAATTTGCCAAGTTCGCCAGCCGTGGCGAACCGATTGATTCAACTGATGGAGTCCACGAGTCCGGATGTGGAAGAGATTGTTCAGGTCTTGTCCCGGGATTCCGCCCTCACAGCGAAAATATTGCAATTGGCCAATTCTTCTTTTTTTCCGTATAAATGTCAGGTGACCACGTTACCCAAGGCGGCTATTCTTATCGGCTTCAATGGAATCCTGGCCACGGCGTTATCCTTTACGCTCGTCCGACATTTCCGAAATGAAGGCTCAACGGGTTTAGATTTAGACCTGTTCTGGCGTCGAAGTCTTCTGGTTGCGTCGGCATGTCGTGCCATTGGGGATATCTGTGGGCAAAAAAAACCGGAAGAATTGTTTTTGGCCGGGCTCATTCAGGATATTGGCATGTTAGCTCTGGATCGCCTGAACCCAGACCTTTATCACTCAGAGGGCCTCAATCAAACGTTGCATGCTGAGGTCGTTGCCTATGAGCAGGAGAAGTTGGGGGTCACTCATGCTCTGGTTGGAAGCTGGTTGCTCACGGATTGGAATTTCCCATCAAAAATTTGTATGGCCGTTCAATTAAGTGATGAGCCTCAACTCTTCCCGGATTCCGACGGACCGGAGAAATTTTACAATTGCGTGGGATTTGCAACGACTTTAGTCGGATTAATCATCACCAATGCCTCGGATGAGACGTTTTTGGCACAAGTGGATCTTGCCGAAAGTAGCTTGGGAATTGATCCGTTTGCCTTTGCCCAAATCTTGAGAAAACTGAAGGACATTGTCCAAGAATCCGAAAAGCTTTTTGAGATGAACAGCCACAGTGACGCGAATCTTTTCCAATTGACAGAGCAAGCCAGAACCGTATTAAGTCGTCGACATGTCCCTCTTGCCAATCAACTTGATGCACTGTTTCTGCAGAACGCGATTCCCGGCCCTGGTTAGCAAATCCTTTTTCTGAAATGAGTGCTTGAAGCCGTTCCTTCCTGATTCTCTCACCGTGATTGTGGTGTGGTCGCCGGTAGGTCTTCTCTTGTCAATGTTAAAAAGTGTGTCGCGCAGGAGATGCAGGGATCATAACTGCGAATCAGTTGCTCGCATTTTATCGCGGTTTCCTGGTCGTTCAGATGAAGAATGTCTGGTAAAAGGTTTCGGAGGTCGTCCTCCATGCGGCGTTGATTTTGGGAGGTTGGTGGGACGATTTTGGCGATGCGAATGGTGCCATCCGCATTAACCTCATAGCGATGATAGAGCAGGCCTCTGGGGGCTTCGGTGGCGGCCATACCCGTTCCGGCACGAAGCGTCACCGGAAGGGCTGGGGTCCCTGGCGGCTCATACCGGTCAATGAGGCGAAGGGCTTCATCAAAAGCATAGAGCACTTCCACGGCTCGTGCCACGATACCCATGGACGCGCGGGTGAAGGGGAGACTTAATCCTGTGCTCTGTAACACGTCCTTGACCAACACCGGGAGCTGGTCCTGGTTGAGAGCGAGACGGGCTAATGGTCCTGTGAGGTAGGATTTTCCATTCAACGTGCAGTGAAGGGCATTGGAGTAGGGCACCTGTTCTTCATGGAAATGGTGTTCAAACTCTGATGCGGCTATGTGGTGTCCTCGATTAGTGACCACGTCGCCTTCATTCATAGGATATTCAGACGGCCCACGAAGCGCGAGGAAGGTATACCCCTGTTCGGGGTCTTGAAACTCAAATCCGCTCACCCACCGCAGCGTGTCCCCAGCGGCATCTCTGGCCCAAAGGAATTCGTCTTTCAGCGCATGCAGCGCACTCCTGGTCGGCACTTGAGAGAATCCGCCAATCTTCACCGAAACCGGATGCACCGATCGTCCCCCTAACAGCGTTAACAGATCATTGCCCGCCTTCTTCATTCGAAGCCCTCGCTTCACAAGGTCTGGATGGGAACGAGCCATCTCAAGCCCACTGTCGAATCCTAAGAAATCCGGACTCTGGAGCATATAGATGTGCAGGACATGACTTTCAATCCATTCCCCGCAATAGAGGAGTCGACGTAAATCGCGAAGGCTTTGTGGCATCTCCAGTCCGAAAATGTGTTCCAAAGCATGGACCGCACTCATTTGATAGGCCACCGGACAGATGCCGCAAATACGGGCCACAATATCGGGCACTTCGTTCACGTGGCGTCCCTGAAGGAAAGCTTCAAAAAATCGTGGTGGTTCAAAAATCCGAAGCTGAACATCCTGGACCTGGCCGTCCTGGACCGAAATATGAAGAGCGCCTTCTCCCTCCACCCTGGCCATCATGTCGATTTTAATGGTTCTGGATTTATCAGGGGCTGCTTGTGGATCGTTCATTTGCCTCCCTGCGATTTTCAATTAGGAACACATTAAGGAACCTTTTATTCCATGGAGATGTTCAAAAAGGTTCATCCAGCAAGGCCGCACGCAGCGAGGATGACGAGGCGTACGGCCTAGTATAAGAGAGTCCTGCGAGCCCAGAGAAGGCTGTGGGTGGCCTTTTTCAACATTCCCTATCTGGAGTCCCAGGCATCACTTTCTTTCTGGAACGGCTGAACCGATCCGTTGATTCCCCGAAAACGGCGAACCATTTCCAGGGGAATGAGTTGCAGATGCTCATGAAATTGTTTGGCCAGAGATCCGGTATTTGGGGGCACTCCGGGAATCACGGAATCCTGTTCGGCGGGGCCAAAGCATCCATAACACTCCCGGCCCATTGCGGGGCAAATGGCCCCGCACCCGGTACGCGTCACCGGCCCAAGACAGGGCAGTCCCTTCGCGACCAGGACGCAAACATGTCCCTGGCGTTTACAGTCCAGGCATACACTGTGTGCGGGAATGCTGGGCGTCACGCCTCTCAGCAAATCGGTGAGAACTCGAAGGAGTTGTTGCTTATCAATCGGGCATCCCCACAATTCATAGTCAACCTTGACGTGTTCGGAAATAGGAGTCGATGTGCTGAGGCTGTGGATGTATTCGGGACTGGGATACACCGTTCGCTTGAAGGCTTCCACATCGCCCCAGTTTCGAAGGGCCTGAATACCCCCTGAGGTGGCACAGGCGCCGATGGTGATCAAGGTTGTTGTCTGTTGCCGGAGATCGAGAACTCGAGAAAGATCTTCAGGACAGGTAATGGAGCCTTCCACGAATGTAATATCATAGGGGCCCGGCTGCATATTGCTGGAGGCTTCGGGAAAATAGGCGATGTCGAGGGCCTCTCCCAAAGCCAACAAATCGTCCTCCATATTCAGAATGCTTAACTGGCACCCGTCACAAGAGGCAAACTTCACCACCGCAATCCGTGGGCGAGGCCTGGTTGAAGGATTCTGAGTTGGGGTAGTTGATCCATCCATGGTCATTGCGGGCTATTCCTCACTCACAATTCCCCATTTGAAAAAAGTGGACAGGGGAATTTTTTCAGATCATTCCTTAAGGTTCTGTTTACACACCCACTTTTCCGAAATACGGCACCACACGGTCTAATCGCATCACGGGTCCGTCCTTACAGACAAAGAACGGCCCGAGCTGACAATGCCCGCAGAGTCCGATGCCGCATTCCATATGCCGCTCCAACGACACATACATGGAGTCAGGTCTCAGGCCATGATGGGAGAGGGTATTGCAGGCAATCCGCATCATGATCTCCGGTCCGCACATCATGACCAGCGTATTGTCAGGGTCCAACTGCAGTTGGTCAAACAATTCGGTGACCACACCCACATGGCTATGCCAGGTCTTACCGGGTTCATCGCTGGTCA
>DOFS01000258.1:0-354 GCA_003523945.1 Nitrospiraceae bacterium
AAACAAAGCTGATGCAAAGATTGTTGATATTGGGACAGGAGGAGGGTTTCCGGGAATACCGCTCAAGCTGGCTTTGCCTGCTCTTGATGTTTTGTTAATGGAGCCCAGATCCAATAAGACGGCCTTCCTCCATTATATTATTGGAAAACTTGAGTTGCCAAAGACTTCCGTTCTCCAAGTTCGGTTGGAAGACTTTGATTCTATGGTGGTGGATGATGAAAAGTGTGATTTCGCCATATGTAAAGGGGTCAATGTAGACCATATTTTGCCGTATCTTGAGCACATTTTAAAAAAAACCGGGAAACTAGTTGTATTTCGATCCAAAAGTATTGACAATAATTCTCGGCTCGATGG
>DOFS01000258.1:544-1492 GCA_003523945.1 Nitrospiraceae bacterium
TTTGCGCCATAATCTGGCCATTGCCATGTTCCACGTGGAACTATTCATAAGAATTTTTATGGAATTATCTTGAAACAGACCATTGCCATTGCCAATCAGAAGGGCGGAGTTGGAAAAACTACTACGTCCATCAACCTTTGCGCGGCTTTGGCCATATCTGGAAAATCTGTCCTATTGATTGATTTGGACCCACAGGCCAATGCGACCAGTGGGTTGTCCATTGAGCCTCAAGGCGTGACAATTTATGAATGTTTAATGGAAAGACGTTTGATTGAGAAGGTAATATTACCTACTGACATAAGCGGACTGAGTGTCGTAGCCTCAAAGGGCGATTTGGTCGGAGCGGAAATCGAACTAACAAATCTCCCTGATCGGCAAACTATTCTGAAAAGTGTGTTGGACGGAATTCTGGATTATGATTTTATTATCATCGATTGTCCGCCCGCCTTCGGACTCTTGACGATTAATGCTCTTGTCGCAGCATCTGGCCTGATTATTCCGGTGCAGTGCGAGTATTATGCAATGGAAGGATTAGGTCGGTTATTGGGAAATGTCGAAAGGATTCGGGAGTCATTTAACACGAATCTGGAGATTCAAGGCATTGTGTTGACGATGTATGATTCAAGAATTAATCTTTCGCGGCAGGTGCAAGATGAAATTCGAGGGTTTTTTGGAGAGAAAGTCTTTCGGACTGTTATCCCAAGGAATGTGGCGTTGGCTGAAGCGCCCAGCCATGGGAAGCCGGTTCTGTCCTATAATGCCGCGTCTAGTGGAGCTAAGGCATATCTTGACCTCGCCAAGGAGATTTTGAGGAATGGAAAAGAAAGCATTAGGTAAAGGGCTTCAGGCCCTGCTTCCAGAAAAAAAGACTCTTGTCTGGAAAGTGGAGCAGGATGGTCAGGCAGTCTCCATGGTTCCACTTGACCAGATTCTCCCGAACCGGTACCA
>DOFS01000258.1:1664-3489 GCA_003523945.1 Nitrospiraceae bacterium
CATGGCGTACTGCAGCCAATTGTCGTCAGGAGAAAAGGCGATGGCATGTACGAACTGATTGCTGGTGAACGCCGGTTTCGAGCGGCGAAAATTGCCGGATTGTCTACCATTCCTGTCCTGGTGAGAAATTCCAACGACGAGAAGGCTTTAGCGATCGCGTTGGTAGAAAATATCCAGCGTGAGAATCTCAATCCTATGGAGGAAGCCAAAGCCTATTCACGGCTAATGGGGGAATTTGGCTTGACTCAGGATCTGGTTTCCCGCTCCGTAGGAAAGGATCGCTCCTCCATCGCGAATATTATCAGGCTGCTCTCGCTGCCTAAAGATGTTCAGGAGTATATTGAGACGGGGGCCATCAGTTTAGGCCACGCGAAGGTCTTGGCAGGTCTTCCAACTCCGGCAGCACAACTCCAGCTTGCCCGCAAAATTGTTTCCGAGCAACTCTCGGTTCGGCAAATTGAGCAGATGATTGCCGTGCACAAAAAAGGCAAATTCGCCAAATCGAAGAAAGAGGAACCCAATAGATTTCGTAACCTGGAGGAGCAATTTCGAAAACGATTGGGAACTAAAGTGCAGGTGAAGTCCGGAAACAGGGGAGGACAGGTCATCATCCATTATTTTTCCGATGATGAGCTGGATCGGATTACTTCACTGGTTTTGGAATAGAATTTGAATGTACTAGCGGAATGGCTTCTGTGTCAGAAGGCCTCTCCTGATAGGGGTGAAGGATCATGCTGATGGAAAATGGTGGAGTTATTTTTAATGGGTACCTAGCCAGGTATGAAGGAATTGGAGCGCACAGTTATCGAGGAGGGAGGGGCTCATGTTTTTCAACAAAAAGGAAGAAAACGGTCAGGATGCGGCAGAAATGAGTCAAGGTGAGCAGAAGGAACCAGCTGTGGTTGACGGTCCGGTGGTCTCAGACAGCCAGCCTGAATCAGGTGATATCATTGCCTTTGTTGGTGAAGAGGTGACCTTCAAGGGAACCATTCGGTATCAGGGAACGGTTCGGGTGGATGGCCGCCTGGAGGGTGAAATATATACCGATGGTAATTTAATTATTGGGCAAAAAGCGGTCATCGCTGCCAAAATTCATGCTGGAACCATTATGTGTCAGGGACAATTGACGGGGGATGTTGAGGCCAAGCATCGAGTTAAATTGTTAGCCCCAGCAGTTTTTGTAGGTAAAATTACTGCCCCTCTTTTGTCGATGGATGAGGGGGTTTTGTTTAATGGCACCTGCAATATGCCCCAAAAAAATGAGCGAAAAGGCAAAGAGACCAAACTTGTAATTTCGGTAGAAGAAGCGGTGAAGGTGAAATAAAGCCAGGCAGTCTTCTGCAAAAAATAGGCGGCTGGTTTCCAGGTGGTCATGGAGATCCCAGCCTGCTACCTGATGGCTCTTTACTGGATGAGAGGAGAAACGATGTATGTGGGGTGAAAAAGACAAGAAAAAGGACTTGGGCTTTGGCCAGGAATTTTATACATTTTTGGGTAAGGGTGTTGACTTTAAAGGTAAAGCTCAATTTGAGGGCACAGTGCGGGTAGATGGAAACTTTGAAGGTGAAATCACGATTGATGATACCCTCATCATAGGTGAAAGTGCCGTTATCAAAGGGACCATCACAGGCGGGACCATTGTGAACAGTGGCCGGATTGAGGGTGTCATCACCGCAAAATCAAAAATCCAACTTCTGAAGCCGGCGGTTCTCATTGGTGATGTTCATGCTCCTATTTTTGCCATGGAAGAAGGCGTGTATTTCCAAGGCGAGTGCGATATGGGTTCGGCTCCGAAATTAGAGGCACCTATCGACAATAAAGGTAT
>DOFS01000506.1 GCA_003523945.1 Nitrospiraceae bacterium
ACGGGGCGTCCATGGTTTTGGGTCCTTTTGCCGAAACAAAAGGACCTCGCCGTACGGGGGCGAAACCCCGTCCCCCCCTCTTGAAATCTCAAGGCCAATTCTCGAGTCAAAACTAGAGCAATCATAAAATCATCGGAACTTCAAAAGAAATTTCCTCAATTCTGGTTGCTAGAATGTAGAACAATCGCCCTCGAAATTTCGTATTTGCCATTAAAAAGTGTACAGATTTCAACCACAAATTTTTTTCTGTACTTAATTCAATCTCTGAGATACATTTCCAGATAGTAACCTTGGTCCATCATGACAAACTATTTGACATAATCTGCAGTATCCCCAGACAGTTCTATGCCCCTAACTGAACAGGCCAAAAATCGGCAAAGCGTTGGATCTTTTCTACGTCAACGACAACGATCATAGCTAGTTCCAAAGTGCCGCACCGAAAGGCACAACATGCTGGTAAAAAAAGCTACAAGAAAGTTTTTTCTGCCACACCTGGTTTCTCAGCGAAGCAGTCACTTCAAGCCACTCAAAAACACACCCAACAGCAACGCATCCCGAACATTTGAGGATCCAAAATCCGGCCTCGTCGCGGTTAAAGGCAGCATCTCCTCGCTGATGAATAATGTCGGCATTTCAGGTATGATGCAACCCGAAAGACGAAAGAGGCGTTGAAATGGCAAGTGCAGAACAATTGAAGGCTTTGATTAAATCGCACATCAACCAAGATGAAGGACAGTTTTACTCTGTAGCAATGCAGGTGGCTGCCCACGAGGCCAAGGTGGGGCATGGGAGCCTCGCCGTAGAGCTTCGCGACATGATCGATGCCGCAAAGACCAGACTTTCATCCAATGAGTCGGGCAAGCTCATCCCTCTCGCTAAGCCTCGTGGCGAACTGGCCAATCTTTTAAGAGTGACGTATCCAAATTTTCGACTTCTGGATTTGGTGTTGGACGATAGGGCCTTGTCACAACTTCAGCAGGTTATTAAAGAGCAACGTCTTTTTGCTCGAATTCGCGAACATGGATTGGCGCCGCGCAGAAAACTATTGCTGGTTGGACCTCCTGGGACAGGAAAGACCATGACAGCATCGGTATTAGCTGGTGAACTGGGCATTCCTCTTTTCTTAGTACGGCTTGATTCCCTTATTACCAAATTTATGGGGGAAACCGCAGCCAAACTTCGTCAGGTATTTGACTCGGTAACCGACATGCGAGGCGTTTATTTTTTTGATGAATTTGATGCCATCGGTTCGCAGCGTGGTTTAGCAAACGATGTCGGAGAGATCCGCCGAGTGTTAAATAGTTTCCTGCAAATGATCGAAGACGACCAATCCAATAGCTTGATTGTGGCTGCAACAAATCACCCCGAAATACTAGACTACGCACTGTTCCGACGTTTCGATGATGTGATCGAATTCAAACTTCCCACGCCTGATCAGATTACTGGGCTCATAAAAAGCCGACTTGGAAGCTTCCTACCGAAACGTTTAGCGATGAAGGACGTAGTCGCCAGAGCCAAGGGATTGAGCTGTGCGGAAATTTGTCGTGCCGTGGATGGTGCCATCAAAGAAGCGATCATGCATAATCAGCGACTAGTAAAGGGTGCAAGCCTAATTCACATGCTTGAGGAAAGACGGCTAATCACTGGCAAGGTGGTCTGGAAGAAGAGGATGACCTCAGGCAATGCCGGAACAACCAAGCGATAAACGACCACATTTCGTTCTCACCAATACATCCAAATCTAAACCATTTACGGCACATGGTGGCGGAGGCTCAGAACCACCACCTGAACTACCACGAGCTCAGCACGGTTTCGCCCTTCAGACCCAATTACAAGCCTTGCAGCCCATAGCTGAGGCCGCAGCTGCAAATCAGGCAGCGCTGGAATTGGAAAGCGATTTGGGTCTACAAATCCATTTTGCCAGCCCTCCTGGTGTCGAGCTTGCCTTCGAAAGTTTGGCAAATGATTCCCAGAAGATTGAATTGCTCAGTGTGCGGCAAGATGGTGATAGCACTTACGCCAACGTCTTCGTTCCAGACGGGAAACTCAAACATTTTGAGAAATACGTCGCTGACTACTTAGCGGAGAAGAAGAAAAGCAACGGCGATGCTAACGATCACAAATCACTTATTAATACGATTGCATCGATTCGCGCTGCAGAACTTCGCGCTCTTTGGACGGATGACCCCGAACTATTTCCACAATCAGTAGACGAAGAGTTCTGGTGGGAAATCTGGCTTCCCATCCGTGGTCAACGGAACCGAGTCGTGGCCGACTTCCGAAAGTTGGCAACGCTCGCGAATTGTACCGTCAGCAATCATCAAGTGAACTTTCCTGAACGAACGGTCTTGCTAATGTTCGGCTCCCACCAGCAGCTATCCCAATCGGCATTGGCACTGAATTGCGTAGCCGAACTGCGTCGAGCTAAAGACACAGCAGAGTTTTTCGATGGCATGGCTCGCGAAGAGCAGCAAGAATGGTTAGACGACACACTCGGTCGACTTTCAATGGCGAGCGACGATGATTCAACGCCAAGAGTTTGCTTATTGGATTCCGGCGTTAATCGCGGACATCCACTCCTTGCTGTACTGCTTAATGCCAATGACCTTCATACAATCAAGCCCGCCTGGGGAACCGATGACCAGGCTAATCATGGGACTGGGGTAGCAGGTCTAGCTGGGTTCGGTGATCTTGTTGAAGTACTAGCCTCTGCGATACCTATTGCAGTGTCGCACCGACTCGAATCAGTCAAGCTCATCCCACAAGACGGTGCCAACGAGGGCGATGCGAAGCTCCACGCCTATCTCTTTGGAGAGGCGGTCAGTCGCCCAGAGATTTCAGCTCCGGATCGGCCAAGGATTTTTTCGTCCGCCGTAACTGCTTCGGATTACCGTGATAGAGGCCGTCCTTCATCATGGTCGGCAACGGTCGACCGGCTTGCTTCGGACGCTGATGGTGCAGGGCAGTTTCCTCGTCTGTTTGTCTTGTCCGCAGGTAATACACGCGACCCTGCGGCCTGGCTTAATTATCCGGATAGCCTCGCTACAAATCTGATCCACGATCCAGGGCAGGCGTGGAATGCGTTGACCGTCGGCGCCTGCACTGCAAAGACGGAGACTGAGGTGACCACGCTTGGGGCTGTTGCTCAGGCAGGTGGGCCGAGTCCGTCCACAACAACGTCAAGAACTTGGGATGCCGTCTGGCCATTGAAGCCAGACATTGTGTTTGAAGGTGGCAATATAGGAAAAGACACCCTGGGCGCTGTGAGGGTCCCGAGCCTTGATTTATTGACAACTCATTACCGTCCTCAGGAACGGCTATTCACAACTATCAATGGGACCAGCGCCGCATCTGCGCTATGCGCTCGTATGGCGGCGCAACTCATGGCAGCCTACCCGAATTCGCGACCCGAGACGATTCGCGCGCTCATTGTGCATTCGGCTGAGTGGACGGATGTTATGCGGAAAATGTACTTGCCAGGCAATAACGGGGCAACAAAGACCGACTTCGTCCACCTCATCCGGCACTGTGGATGGGGTATACCTAATTTGAATCAGGCGCTCTGGAGTGCAGGTAACTCACTCACGTTGATAGTTGAAGACGTTGTGCATCCCTACAAGAAGGTCACGGGAAAAGGCATCAAGACTAGAGATATGAATCTTCACGCATTGCCGTGGCCGAAAGATCAACTACAAGCATTGCAGGATGCCAAAGTGCAGATGCGAGTCACCCTATCTTACTTTATCGAACCAAACCCCTCGGCCCGAGGTACGGCGTCAAAGTTCTACTACCCTTCACATCGGCTGCGATTTGATGTGCAACGACCGTTGGATGCATCTACGGAAGACTTTGTGGCCCGTATCAATGCTGCTGCAGGCCGCGAAGACGAAGGAGACCCGATTAATCCAAAAGATCCAGATTGGCGGCTTGGTGACCGGTTACGCCATCGTGGCTCCTTGCATCAAGATATCTGGGAAGGTACGGCAGCTGAACTTGCCAGCCGTGGTTTTATCGCTGTGTATCCCTCAAATGGCTGGTGGCGAACGCGTCCCGCGCTAGAACGATACGGCCTTCCTGCACACTATAGTCTCATTGTCTCAATCCGGACAGAGCAAACTGAGATTGATCTATATACAGCCATTGCCAATCAAATTGCCGCTGCTGTTACAGTCGAGCACTGAGGCTTCCTTTTTTTTTACCCATACCTTCACCGGCGATTTCTGTCCCATATCTTTTGTAACGACTATCTTTAACTTTTTGGTTCAATCAGATCAACCTCCAAAAAGGCATTTTAGGGAATTCCCAGGGTGTGCAACAAAAAATTCTGGCAGTACATTCAACAAAAATATCAACCGGTCCGCCTCCGCATTAGGTAAAACCTAGCAGAGCGTTCCACTTGGGATCGGTTGCATAGACAAGGCATACGCCCTTCGCCCCCGTCCCCAATCCTACTTCTTGGGGTCACTTCTTGAGTTCAAGTCTGGCTATACAACGTCTTGACTGCCTTGTCTTAGTAGCTCCAGGGCAACGGGTTCTCTCCCCCTGTTTCTATTGGAAAAACTTTGTGTGGGCGTGGAAGGGAATTCTGCTTTTCTGTTTTCTCTGATCTCGATCGGTTGAGAAAAGAAGATGAATCCCCGATAGAAAATGTCGGGGATGACAGAGGGAGGATGGTTTTTCGCTGGACCTATGTAATTTCGCTTGGGGCACAGATCCTTCACCTTCGGCTCAGATTGACAAAGAGCAGTCAGAGTTAAGTCCTTTATTCACACATCACTCCACCTTAAACCTGTACTCCGAACTCTTTCCCTCCCATTATTACCCAATACGGATGCCTGGCGGCTCACCCTAGAAGTGAACGCTCGAATGAAACGGCGAACCTTTTCTGAGCCTTGCGAGTTGGTCCGGCCTCCTGAATGCGGCGTTCACTTCATCGAATGTGGCAGACGAGGCATCAATGGTTTTGGGTCTTTTTGCCGAAAGAAAAGGCCTTTTCTGAGTCGGGCGGAAGGAACCTCGTCTGCCGGGACGAGACCAGGCAATTTCCTTGATGAGGGCTGATGGCAACGGGAAGGTGGGAGCCCACAAGCTACTCTCGGACATTAGGGATCAAAGGGAAAGCCGCTTGGCATTTGAGTCGTTGAAATTTCTCGAGAGCCTATTGCGCTCTATCAAATCTTGAAATTTGAAGGTATGGTAGGCAGTGAAGGCGAAGCGAAGGCGATGGGGGCTGCGGGCCAGGTCCTGCTCAATGAAAAAGTCGGCATTCACACGCGAATACTGGCCGGTGCTACGATCGCGTTCGCTCATGAAAAAATTCGAATCCAACTCTCACCAATTCGTGGGACAGAGAACCATGAAGTCACGGGAACACAGACATGAACAATAATTATTG
>DOFS01000240.1 GCA_003523945.1 Nitrospiraceae bacterium
TCATTGCCCCACTCCATATTGCCAGTCACCAAAGGGATACATTCATCAAATGTCTCGCCCGTATCCAGATTTTTAAAGCCAATGGTATACATACGCCGACCTCGCGTATCAATGGCAAAAGCGAGAATATTTTGCCCGGAACTCACCGTCCAATTCCCCACTGAAAAATAATCATGCCCCTGAGCCAACTCATTGCCATCGATCATGATGGTTTCAGGACTGGTCAAGGACTTTTCTTTTCGACAGTAGAGGGCATACTCCTTTCCCTTTTCATAACGGATGTAATACCAAAAATCTCCCATCCGAAACGGCACAGACAAATCGGTTGGTTGGATACGGCCCTTGATTTCTTCAAAAATAGTCTGTTCCAATTCCCTGGTATGGCTTCCCAACGTCGCGGCGTACTCATTTTCAGCCTGCAAATAAGCCAACACCTCAGGGTTCTCACGATCTCTGAGCCAATAATACTCGTCGGTTCGAACGTGACCGTGGCGTTCCAACCGATGGGGGACTCGTTTAGCGCGGGGAGGAGTTGGCAGCAATGGATTGGAATGTGAGGAACGGGTTGTCATAAAACTTCCTTATCATAAAAATTAAATTTCGTTATGTTTCATCGAATTTTCGGGGTTTTTGTCGTACCCGCTTTACGCGAGTACGGAGTTTCTTTTCTTCCAGACGCTTCTCACGCACTCGATAAGGAACTCGGGTTGGAACACGGGTTTTCACGGGGCGCAAGGCGCCTTGGAGAATTTTAATAAATTTCTCCAATAAATCAGCTCGATTGGCCGACTGGGTCCTATGTCGTTGGGCCTGAAGTCTCAGGACCCCTTCTTGATTCATTCGTTGGCCAACCGTTTCGGTCAGTTTCCTTTTTTGATAGGCACTAAGGACGGAAGTATGCCTGACATCAAATTCTAAAATGACCCGACTATTCACCTTGTTGACATGCTGGCCACCAGGGCCTGTACTCCGAGCAGCTGAAAATCTCACGTCAGAATCAGGAATCGAAAGATGGGGAGTAATCACAATTGGCATACTGGTACCCGCCGAACAAAGATAGGTGTTCCGCTTCTGTTATGGCAACATCAGGAGGTAATTCCTAAATCATTTCCCTGATGTCTATCACCTCAGCCAGGAAACTTCCGTCTCTGTTATGCAAGCATATTTCCTTAAATAAACAAAGCCCAAGCCTCAAATTCGGTTTCACGGAAAATTGGGTGCGCACATTCGTAAAAAGAAAAGCAGGAATCTCAAGATTCCTGCTTTTCAAAACCCTTCGTCTTCGGCACGTCAACGTCAGTCTGTCAGCATGCCACTCTATCCTGTGGAATTTGAATTTCGCAACCACACCCTCTCACTGAATTTCAGCAAGCATGGCCTTGACATGAGACTCCTTGAGTTTTTTCAATGCCACAACCTCAATTTGACGAATCCGTTCACGGGTTACGGACATGGAACGCCCCACTTGCTCTAAAGTCCAGGGTTCATCCATTCCGATGCCAAAGCGTAGTCGAATGACTTGTTGCTCACGAGGAGTCAAAATCTGAAAAATTTGATTCAACCACTGTGCATTTGATTTACGGGACACCTCTTCATCCGGGGATTGGCACGCCAAGTCAGGAATCAACTCCCCGATTTCAGTCTCTCCATCCACGGAGGGCGCATCTAGGGATATCGGCTCCTGAAAGGCTTCAATCGTTTCCTTCACCCTATCACCGGTCATCTCCAAGTGTTGCCCAATTTCTTCAAACGTGGGTTCTCGATCCAATTGCTGTGCGAGGCGCTGAGCAGTTTTGGCGATTTTCGTGGATGCTTCATTCGTATGAACCGGCACACGAATCGTCCGGCTTTGATCTGCAACCGCTCGCGTAATGCCTTGGCGAATCCACCACGTAGCATAGGTACTGAATTTAAACCCGCGGGTGTAATCAAAGCGTTCTGCCGCCTTCATCAGTCCAATATTCCCTTCTTGCACGAGATCCAAAAAATTCATGCCGCGGCCCAAATACCGTTTCGCAACATCCACCACAAGACGCAGATTCCGCTGCACCAGGGCATCTTTCGGCTCTTCAATCTCTACCCGACCTTCCTCAACCGAACGACGGATGTCCGCAAACCGCAGACTAGCCTTTTGGCCTGCCTTGCCACACGTGGCTGAGAAAGATTCAATATCGGACAAACACTCAACGATCTCTTCCACAATGGGAGCTGAATACCCATTTAACTCTAAGAATTTCTTCAGTTCCTCTTGAAAAACCTCAACCTCTGGATGCTTATCCAGCCTCTGGGTGAATTGAATAGCCTCGGCCAATAGGGACCGGAGATTGGCTGTGCCTTGATACAATCTGGTCGCCAGCGCCAACTCCTCCTGAGCGTTCAGAAGGGGACGCGAACGAAACCCTCGAAAATACATAGATTCTAAATTTATCGATCCGGGCTCAGCAATGGATTTGGAGCTCTCCTCCTGATCCATATCCAAATCCACCCGGTTTGAATAACCTCTCAATGAAGGAGTCCGTTTCATAGATCGGCCCTTACGCAAGGACGATGTGGAATTTTCCTGAATTTTCTTGAACGGTGAGGTAGCTTGAAGTGTGGTCATGAAATTCCCCTTCCTGACATTTAGGGTTAGAGGCAGTCGAACTTGGCCAAAACCTGGATCTGTCTGTCCAAACCAAGATGAATCAGGAAGTCCCCATCCTCTTCCACTGACTTCCATTGACCCTTAAGCCAAGGACCGGAACCGGAAGTTGGCTTTTGATGAATTCTGAGAGAGAGTCTGGGCAAAGCAACCATTCCCCTTCTTTCTTGGTTGATACGAACATATTTGTATCACCAGGAGATGAAAGGGAAATTAGGGGAAAATTAAAAATTTTTAATAGAGGGAGAAGTACCGGGCTTACACTCTCGTTGCGGAGGGAGCCAAAGGAAGGAAAACCGTAAAGCAGGAACCACCATGAACCGCACTCTGGACCTCAATAGTCCCGTGATGAACTTCCACTATCCACTTACAAATAGCCAAACCCAATCCAGTCCCTTTTGCGGCATGAGCGCGCGCTTCGTCTGTCCGGTAAAACCGATCGAATATTCTTCCGTGATCCTCAGGAGCAAGGCCGATCCCATAGTCTTGAACCACCAATTTCCCCTGATTTCCGGCAACAACCAAACTGAGTTTCACCGTTTGTCCTTCTTGGGAATATTTCACGGCATTATCGACAAGATTGAGGAGTAATTCCCGTAATCGCAGATCGTCTCCCTGGACTACAACGGGCTCGATAGCTTCAAGCACCGTGTGGATATTACGTTCCTGGCCCAACACTAAGGCCTGTTGCTGAATTTCTCGCACTAAATCATCCAACTGAACCGGAAACATCTTAAGTTTAATTTCCCCAAGATCGGCTCGTGATAGAAATAACAGCTCATCGACAATCCGGCTCATGCGGTCGATCTCTTCTAAATTACTCTCCAACACGGCACGATAATCTTCTGCTTGCCGCGGTCGCCGTAACGCCAATTCAGTCTCCCCTTTTGTAATAGTTAATGGTGTGCGAAGCTCATGGGACGCGTCCGCACTAAACTGGCGGATTTGCCGAAAGGAGACTTCCAATCGCCCAATCATATCGTTAAAGGTCGAGGCTAATTGTCCAATTTCATCGTTGGAATGGGGGGTTTGAATCCGTTGAGTCCAATCCCCGGCCGCTATTCGTTGCGCCGCTTGCGTAATCGCATGAACAGGGCGAAGCGCCCGTCCTGCCAAAAACCACCCGCCAACCAAAGACACCAGCAAGGCTACAGGAGACGCGATATAGAGACCGGCTAAGAGCCGATGCAACATTCGTTCAGTTGGATGAAGTGATGTCCCAACCCGTAAAATGTTCACCAGTTGGTCTCCCTGCCGGATAGGAACCGACAGCAACCGAAGGGGAACCCCCTTTTCAAATTGAACGGATTCAAATGTGGATTTTCCCTCAAGAGAGGCACGAAACGAGGTTTGACTTAATGGAATCTCCCGGCTTTGAATATTAGCCGATTGAATCGTCACCTGACCCGCCGGCCCAAAAATTTGAAAAAACTTGTCCAACAGCGCGATTTCAGGGAAGTCCTGCGATAAATCTTCAAAAATTAAAAATGGCCCAAATCGATGTTCTCCCAACGTTCTAATCGCCACAGCTGCCGCTTCATCCAACGACGCATCCACCTGCTCTCGAAGAGCACGAGACATCACCAGATATAATGCCACGGCAAAAACGACAAGAATAAGGGCCAGTGCAGATCCATACCACAGGGTTAATCGAACTCGGATTGACGTGGTTTTCACCCGTCAGACCTCATCATATATCCGCTCCCCCTGACGGTTTGAATCAAACTTCGTTCTCGTCCTTTATCGATTTTGTTCCGCAGATAGCTAATATACACATCAATCACATTAGTAAATGTATCAAAGTCCAAATCCCAGACATGCTCAGTAATCATGGACCGTGTTAAGACCCGCCCTGCATTTCGCATTAAATACTCAAGCAGGGCATATTCTTTTGTTGTGAATTCAAGACGTTGGCCGCCACGTGTCACTTCTCGGGTGACAGGATTTAATACCACGTCGTCTACCTGAAGAATGCCAGTTGGAGCCCCTCCGGCTCGCCGGAGGAGCGCTCGGGTTCTGGCGAGTAATTCTTCAATGGCAAAAGGTTTTGTTAAATAATCATCAGCCCCGGCATCTAGACCTTTAACCCGTTGGTCCACTTCGGACCGTGCGGTTAAAATAAGCACAGGAGTTTTGACGCCTGCCGCACGTGCCCGTTTAAGCACTTCTACTCCGGGCAATCCCGGCAACATCAAATCCAAAACGATCAAGTCGTAATTCACCGCTTGGGCCCAATCCAATCCACCGGGTCCATCCACGCACACATCGACGGCATAACTTTCCTCTTCCAACGCCCGCCGGATGAAGGACGCTACCTTTGGTTCATCTTCCACAACTAAAATTCTCATCTTAGGGAAATCTTACCATCTATACCCCGGGACCGAGAAGGGGATTGCCAAATGAGTGAATAAGGGAAAACATAAATACGACACCAGAGACCATCCATACCGCAAGCCACAAGGATACGGCAAAAAAAAAGCCCCGTCATAATACATGACGGGGCTTTATCCATTTTTAAATATTCAGATTAAAGATGATCCACCAAACTTCGAAGTTTGTGGCTACAACTTGGATGACGTAGCTTCTTTAACGCTTTGGCTTCAATCTGGCGAATCCGCTCCCGGGTCACATCAAAATCCTGACCAATTTCTTCCAGTGTATGATCAGTACTATCACCGATCCCGAACCGCTTACGGATCACCGTCTCTTCGCGTGGAGTCAACACGCCCAAGGCATTGGCAATCTGACGTTGCAAATCATAACGGTTTGCCGCATCCATGGGAGAGACGGCATTTTTATCTTCAATCAAGTCCCCTAACTGACTATCCTCTTTTTCTCCGATCGGCGTTTCAAGGGAAATAGTTCCCTTGGAAATATCCAACATCATTCGGACCTTTTCAGGAGTTAATCCCATCCGTTCGGCAATTTCCTCTGGGGTCGGCTCACGCCCTAATTGCTGAACCAACTGCCTGGCCGTCCGGGCTAATTTAGTATTGGCCTCAATCATATGTACCGGAATACGGATGGTACGAGCCTGGTCAGCAATGGCTCGGGTCACACCTTGTCGAATCCACCAGGTTGCATAGGTGCTGAATTTATAGCCACGTTGATACTCAAACTTATCAACGGCCCGCATCAATCCAATATTGCCTTCTTGGATCAAATCGATAAACTGCAATCCCCGATTCGTATATTTTCTGGCAATACTGACGACTAGTCGCAAATTGGCCTCGATCAGTTGGGCTTTCCCCCGTTTTACCTTTTCCTCAGCAGTCTCCAAAATAGTCAGGGCAGCCGTAAATTCTTCTATCGGCATACCCAGCACCTCGTCCTGGATGCGAAGGAGAGTACCCTTCCCCGCTTCCACTTCTTGCTTTAATTTTTCGATTTCTTCCGGAGTTAATTGCTGTTTACGCTTTAACGAGGTCCCTTTTGAAGTGGCGCGGGGTTTTTTCCCAATCACCTGCATGCCGTCCTGCCCAGCAAATCCAAGCTTTCTCATGTGACGGGCAATCATCATTTCTACTGACCTGATCTCCTGACCTATATCTTTGACACGCCTTAACATTTGATCTTTCACACGCTGATGGAGATTCAGGGCCTCAATTTGATCCACAAATTGATCGGCCAGGCCGACCCGGCGCTTCTCAAGTTGTACCTTGGTATTTTTAGTCGTTTGCCCATCTCGATTTTGAGTGTAAAGGGTGAGCAACCCACGCCCAAATTTACGAACCGTTGCCAGACTCTCTAAAGTACGTAATCGAAGCTCTTCATCCTCTTGTTCACTGGCGACAGTCTCCTCTTCAACTTCCTCTTCATCGAGGGTCTCCTGAAGAAGCACGATATCTCGGACACGAATCTCCTCGAGCTTCAATTGGTCATGGAGTGATTCCAGGTATTGGATATTTAACGGCATACCGTAGACGGCACATGCCAACTCCCGTTTACCTTCTTCGATATGTTTCGCCAGCTCGATTTCGCCTTCACGAGTGAGCAAGGGAACCCGCCCCATCTCCTTTAAATACAACCGTACCGGATCATCAATACGGGTAGGCTCTCCTGGGGTCAAATCAATATCCAGGGAAGAATCCGTTTCTTCCTCTGAATCATCGGCATCCTCCTGCCCGGCGTTTTTTTTCAGAGCAGCCAACTGCAAGGCAGTCCGCTTTGAAGGATCGATCACCTGAAGATTCACTTCATGCAATTCGCTTAAAATGGTATGCAATTGATCAGAGGTGATCTGATCGGCAGGGAGAATATGCGTTAAATCTTTTATAGTCACGTGCCCTTTCGGCTTCCCAATCTCAATTAATCGCTGAATCACCTCTGGCAATGACGCTGTCTTCCCCATAAACATAGCTCCTTAAAAATTAATAGCGTAACCCAATCATACCACCTTTTACGTATTACTAGAGTCAGTGAGCCTTCCTCTCACCAGAGGAACCTCACGCACTCCATTATTCAGCCTTAAAATTCAAAACCTTTATCGAGATATCGAGAAATAAAGTGAAACTTGGCATACAGGCTTGAGAGGACTTGGCACCCAATAAATAGAAAGTACGTCATCCTCTGATGAGGCGAAATCAGGAAAAAGACCTATTACTTGAGAAAAGCGAAGATACGAATACAAAGCGCAATTTGAAGATACTATATTAAATTTTCGACCACAAAGTAAAGTTAATTTCCTTAAATAATGCTCTGATTCTCTCTCTGAACAGACTAATAACCCCATTCCTGTCTGCTCCGGCCTGATGACACCTTTAAGATATTGTTTCTATTGAATTTTTCAACTATTCATCCTAAGGCAGTTTATGCAATTGTGGGCTTAATGCGACAAAAACTACAGAAACTATTAAGAAAATGCTGCTACATCCGACAAGTTAACGTAGGACACCCTTCTCGAATGGAATGTGTCCCTTGACACAAGAACGAGCTAAAGCATGGAGAACAGATCAACATGATTTCACTTCTGCTGGTTGAAGATGATCAAAAAGAGGCACTCATCATTAAAGATATGCTGAAAATTGGTCTTCAAAACCAATTTACTCTAGAGCACAGCTCCTCTCTCAGCGACGCACTCGACCTCATCCAGCGAAACCCTTTCCAAGCTATTATTCTGGACTCGCATTTACAGGAGGGAAAATCTTTTGAATCCATCCCGCAATTCATTCAGTATTGCCCGGACGCCCCGATTCTGATTTTGAGCGGCGTTGAGGAAGAAGATCAGGCAATTCAAGCTGTAAAAAGCGGAGCCCAGGACTATTTAATCAAAGGTCAGACCAGCAGCTCGACATTGTGCCGCGCCATTCGGTATGCCATGGAGCGCCACCGTGCCACCCAACGCATTACCCAGTTGGCCCACTACGACCATCTGACGGGGCTCGCCAACCGAGGACTCTTTTATGAACGGTTAAATTGTGCGGTGGCTCGCTGTCGTCGGAATGACACGGCCATTGCCCTCATGTTTTTGGACCTTGATCATTTCAAAAGTATCAACGACACCCTGGGCCATGAGTGTGGCGACTCCTTACTCAAAACCGTTGCTGCACGGATCAAAAAATGTATCAGAGAAATTGACACGGGTGTCCGATTAGGTGGAGATGAATTTGCAGTCCTCCTGGAACAAATTGTGTCGATCGAGGATGTCGCGGCGGTCGCGCAACGGATTCTTCACCTTCTGGCTCAACCCGTCATTTTGAAGCAGCACCAACTCCATGTGACCGGAAGCCTCGGAATCACTATCTACCCCTGGGATAGCGCAAACCCCCAGGAACTGTTATCGCATGCCGACGCCGCGATGTATCGAGCCAAGGCGCAGGGCGGTAATACCCATCAGTTTTACACCGCCGGCATGAAAACCGCGGGGCTCGATGGCTCAACGGTTGAAGTGGAACTCAAGCGAGCTTTGGTCAAAGAAGAGTTTCTCCTCCATTACCAACCACAGATCAATCTTCGCACCAAGCAAGTCATTGGTATGGAAGCCTTGTTGCGCTGGCATCACCCCTACCAGGGGCTTATTGGTCCGAATCATTTTATTCCGCAAGCCGAAGAAAACGGCATGATCATTCCCATCGGCGAGTGGGTCTTGCGTACAGCCAGCAAACAAGCCAAATATTGGGAGAAGCAGGGCTTTCCAAACGCACAGGTCGCCGTGAACCTTTCGGCCCGACAGATTCACCATGGCAACCTCCCCTCCCTCATTCAGGATATTTTAATTCAATCCCACCTAGACCCGGAAAACCTCAAACTGGAACTTACCGAAACCTTTCTAATTCATGAAACCGAGGAGACTATCCAGACACTCCGAGAGCTCAAAGCCATGGGCATCCATCTCTACATTGATGACTTCGGTGCAGGCTATGCTTCGCTCCGATACCTGAAATCTTTCCCAATCGACGGAATCAAATTGGATCAAAGCCTCATTCAAAATTTACCGCACAGCACCCATGAGGCGGCCATCGTAGATGCCGTTATCTCTTTGGGGAAAAAATTAGGGCTGGAAGTCATCGCCGAAGGAGTGGAAACCGGCGAGCAGATGGCATTTTTAGAGTCTCACGGATGTGACGTCATTCAAGGGTATTGGATCGCCCCGCCCCTGCCGGCCCACGAAAGCACGCAACACATGGTGCACACCTAAATAAGACAATACGGAAAAAGGGCATTTCCCCAACACTCGAAATCGCCCAGATTCTTTTCCGGTCGTTTTCACTTTCAGGCCTTATCAAGGTGACCCCCGGTGAAACACTAATTGGTGTTTCCTTCCTTGCTTTCCTACCAACTCATAATCGGGAACTGACAGTTCCATTTAAAATACCGATTTTATCTTGAAACAAACTTCAGGAGCGGGTATGATAAGTCCATCCATACCCTTCTTATGTTTTCATACAAAATTGATTGTATATTTTTTAAGTGAAATGAGTTCCTGCTGAGAACCAATCCTGTAGGTCTCGCATCATTTCTGAACACGCTTCTATTCCTCTAAAATCTTGGCATCCAGACCTTTTATGGGCTGGAATATCAATATCGCGTCCTAGGTTTGCTGGATAACAAAAGCGCGCAAGCACTCCATGGCCAGCCAACAACCCTTTTCCCAACGACAACATCTTCATTCCATGTGGATCTTGGGACTGACCGCGCTCATCTTTATCCTTGATCTCTTTACCCCACTCGGTGTTGCAACCGGAGCTCTCTATATTTTCATCATCTTGGCGACGCTGTTCATTGGGCAAAGGAAATTCACCCTTTTTTTGGGAGGCCTCACCACAGTCCTGATTATCATGGGGCTGTTCCTTTCACCGGGAGGCGATGCCAACGGACATGCGATCCTGAATCGAATCATCCAAATGGCTGCCATTGGAGCGACGGTACCCTTGGCGCTCACTCAAATTTCAAACATCAACCGCATTATGACGAGTGAAGAACGCCTTGATTTGGCGCTCCAGGGAACAGACGAAGGCATTTGGGATTGGCCCGATACGAAACTGGACCAAGAATGGTGGTCTCCCCAATTCTATGCTCTATTAGGATATACCCCCGAAGAAGTTTCACCTTCTTTTTCGCAATTTAAAGCCCTGCTTCACCCGGAGGATCATCAACCTACCACTAAAGCCCTGGAGGACCATTTCAGACACCATGTCCCCTTCGATGTGGAATATCGTCTTCGGACTCGCTCGGGTGAATATCGCTGGTTCCGGGGAAGAGGAAGATCCGCCCAACGCCACCCTAAGGGGCCAATCCGGATGGTGGGCTCCATTGACGATATCACCCAACGGAAAAATGCCCAAGAGAAAGTCCGGCTCATTATTGAAGCCGCTCCCAGCGGCATGCTGATGATCGACGCCCACGGCAAAATTGTTCTGGCCAATCAGCTCCTGGCCCGCCAGTTCGGGTATCCACATGACGCACTCCTGGGCCAGACAGTCGAACGTCTCGTACCCCTCCGTTACCAGGACAGCCATTCCGCCCAACGCACCGCCTTCTTTGCTTCACCTACATCCCGGCAAATGGGCCGCGGTCGCGATCTTTTTGGTCTTCGTAGGGATGGCTCCGAGTTTCCCGTCGAAATCGGTCTGAACCCGGTCACGACCGAGGAAGGCACCTTTGTCCTGGCCTCCATCATCGATATCACCCAACGGAAAAAGGCTGAAGAGTTCCTCGCCGATCAGAACCGGTTATTGGCCTTAAACGCCGAGGTAGGCCGTATTATTAACCAGACCCGAGAACTTCAACCACGCCTGCAGCAATGTACACATGCGATAGTCGATTCTCTCCATGTTGCCTTCGCGGGCATTTGGACTCTCAACCAAAACAAGCCCCTCCTCGAGTTAGAAGGCAGCGCAGGCCCCTCTGCCCATGTGAATGATCTCCAACGCCATATCCCGCTCGGGCAGTTTACCATCGGGAAGATTGCGGCAGAAAAAATTCCTCATGTGACGAATACCGTGATCGGAGACCCCCGTGTACTCGAACAAGATTGGGCCACACGAGAGGGCCTGGTCGCCTTTGCCGGGTATCCCTTAATCAAAGGCCAAAACGTTGTAGGGGTCATCGCCGTATTTGGGAAATACCCGTTGGGAAATTCGACTCTGGACACCCTGAAAATGGTGGGCGATCGCATTACGGCTGCCATTGAACGCCACTTTGTCCGCCAAGCCCTTCAAGAACTCTCCCGGCGAAACGAACGCATTCTGGCTTCAGCCGGGGAAGGGATCTACGGGCTGGACAACGAAGGTCTTACCACTTTCATCAATCCGGCTGGAGCCAGAATGCTTGGGTATGAGGCTGAAGAACTCCTTGGGATACCCATACATGCTGCGATACATCACACCAGATCGGATGGGTCCCCGTGTCCCTCTGAAGGATGCCCCATGACTGCCCCTTTGAAAGATGGCGACCTTCATCAGGTCGAGGACGACCTTCTGTGGCGGAAGGACGGGAACAGCTTTCCAGCCTTCTTTACCAGCTCCCCCATCCGGGATCACGCAGACAACTCTATTGGTGCGGTCGTGGTCTTTTCTGATATTACCGACCGAAAACACCAAGAGCGCCATCTCAAAGAACTTTCAAATCGACTAACGCTGGCTACCCAGGCAGCCGAACTTGGCATCTGGGAGTGGAACATTCAAGAAAACACCCTGACATGGGACTCGCAAATGTATGTGCTGTACGGACTCGAACCAAAATCCAAAGTCGTATCCTATGAAAGTTGGGCCAACGCCCTACATCCCCAAGACCGACCCTCGGCCGAAGAAGCCGTTCAACGCGCCATCCAAGGCAAACAAAAACTTGATACGGAGTTTCGTGTCCTCTGGCCGGATGGTTCGGTTCATTGGATCAGAACAATCGGCTCGGTTGAACATGATTCCGCAGGTATGGCCATTCGAATGATTGGAATCAATTGGGATATCACCGAAACCAAAGCGTCCCAAAAGGCCATCCTTCAACATACCAAAGATCTGGAAGTCAGCAACCAAGAGCTTGATGATTTTGCCTACATTACCTCACACGATCTAAAGGAACCTCTTCGTGGGATTGCGAACTACAGTCGGTTTCTCCTCGAAGACCACGGCCCCCTTCTCCCCGAAGAAGGGAAAGAGCAGTGCCATACGATCATTCGATTAACCCAACGAATGGAAAGCCTGATCGAATCCCTCAGGTACTATTCCCGGGTAGGCCGTACCGAGCTCGCCATCCTCCCTGTGAATTTTGATGCCTTGCTGGATGATATTCTCTTGACGCTCAAGCCACGATTGGAAGAGACCCAGGTCACTATCAAGCGTTCGTCTCCTTTACCCACGTGGCCCTGTGATGGCGTAAAAATTCGAGAAGTCCTGGCTAATCTGATCACGAACGCTATGAAATATAATGATAAACCCGAAAAGTGGATCCAGCTATCCGCACAGATATTGCCGGACTCAGGTCATTTGGAAATAGCCGTCCGCGATAACGGCATCGGCATACCCCAGGCTCACCAGCAGAACATATTCCGGATTTTCCGGCGATTGCACAGTCGTGATAAATTCGGCGGCGGAGACGGTGCCGGACTGACCATCGTCAAAAAAATCATGGAACGCCATGGCGGCACAATTCGTCTGGAATCGACAATGGGGGAAGGCACGACCTTTTTCGTCGCGCTTCCTCCTTCCCATACCGGAAAAGGCCAAGATTCATGACCATCACTTCCCATCGGATGCCCATTCTCGTCATCGATGATAGTCCGGAAGACTCTCCATCAATACAAGGCTGGTTGAGGCAACCGGGCTTCAGCAATCCTTTAGTCCATTGTTCTGTAGGTGAGGATGCCTTGAGCCTGTTAGACCAGAAAACCAATCCCGAGACCGGCGCAGCTTCGAAACTCAATCCTGGCTGCATTCTGCTGAGCCTGAACCTGCCGGATCTGGACGGTAGGGATATCTGGCAATCCATCAAACCCCAATTAAAATTAAACCTTTTACCAGTCCATGTCCTCAGCTCTTCCAATGACCCGGAGGACACATCACCTCTTCCTCCCGGAACGGCCAAAACTCCTTATGGTGAGACCACCCAATTTCGATGGCTTAGTCCAATCCATGGAGCCATTCAGAAACTCCTGGGTGGAAACTGTCGAACATTGAACATCGGTCAACAAACATCACAGGCCATGAATCATTCTCCCATAATCAAAGGACAACCGAATGTCTCACGCGTTTTCTCCAAGACAATCCATCCTTCTAATCGAGGACAGCCCGGAAGATGCAGAAGCCACTCTTCGCAGTTTTCAAAAATCAGGACTCCGTAACCCGATCAAACGTTGCGAGAACGGGGATGAGGCCTTGGCCTATTTATTCAAAAAAAACCCAGACCAGGACCAGCCGCCAGAACCTCCACCAGGGTTGATTCTTCTCGACCTGAATCTGCCGGGCACCGACGGGCGGGAAGTACTTCGAACAGTGAAGGCCGATCCGAAACTCAAAAAAATTCCGGTCATCGTGCTGACCACCTCGTCAGACGAACGCGATATTGAATCCTGTTACCAAGACGGGGCCAACAGCTATATTGTGAAACCCGTCGAAGCCGAAGGCCTGTTTACAGCCGTTTTAAAATTAAAAGATTACTGGTTTGAATTGGTCGTATTCCCGAAACCGGACTAACAACCTATTCAGAAGTATTCTGATGGTGTGACCTCGTGCGATTTGATTGACCATTACATGTGTGGCACTCTCACTCATTCTCGGTCTGGTCGTTCCTGATCATGGGATTTCAATCAAACATGCCCTTCGGCGCCAACCATCCTCGACTTTCTGTCTTTCGCCTTTTTATTATCGATGACAACCCCAGTGACCGGTCGATGTATATCCGATGGATTCGGCGCACCGCGCCCATTCACCTCGACATCCAAGAAATGGAAACAGGAGAAGAGGCGTTAAAAGCCTATGAAAGCTCTCCACCCCACTGCATCCTTTTAGATTTCCAGCTTCCCGATATGACAGGGTTAGATTTTCTGGCCAAGGTACACCGAAGCTACCAGTCCTCTGCGGTGCCCATTATTTTCCTGACAGGACAGGGGAACGAAAAAGTTGCTGTTCAAGCGATCAAGCTGGGAGCGCACGATTATTTCACCAAAAGCACTCTTTCAGAAGACATTCTCTGGCATCACATTGAACAAGCCATCGATCAGAATACGACCCTGCGTCGTCTTCAAGCCCTGGAGCGGCAATCCAGCATCATCCTGCAATCATCCAGCGATGGCATACTGGTCGTCGGGACGAACGGGGTAATTCGATTTACCAATCCTGCAGCAGAGCAGCTCTTCAACCGAACATCCGAGCAATTAAGGGAATCTCCTTTTGGCTTCCCGATAACAGAAAATCAGACAACCGAAATAGAGATCCTGAGTGAAGGCGGAAAACGAATCCCTGTGGAAATGCGGGTGGTCCCAATTGAGTGGGAAGAGAAGCCCGCCTACCTGGCTTCTCTCCGTGATGTGACAGAGAGACGAAAAGCCGAAGAAGAACGACGCCGGCATGAAATCGAACGGCAGTACTCACAAAAACTGGAAAGCCTGGGTGTGCTCGCCGGCGGCATTGCCCACGATTTCAACAATCTCCTGATGACCATTGTGGCCCGCTCCGGCCTTGCTCTTCGTTCCCTTCCTCGAGATGCCCCCGCTCGAGAACATCTCACCTTTATTGAAAAAGCCGGCCTTCATGGCGGGGAACTGGCCAATCAAATGTTATCCTTTGCGGGGCAGACCCGTCTGGACTTTCAAGTCGTCCAACTCTCGAAACTTCTGGAAAATTTGGCCTCGTTTCTGCGATCAACGATATCCAAACGCCTCACTGTCGAGTACGACCTTGCCCCCTCACTTCCACCCATTCGAGCGGACCACACTCAATTACGCCAAATCATTATCAATATCGTGACGAACGCCTCAGAGGCGAGTGGAGAGGGCGAGGGGGTCATCACGATACGTACAGCCGAATGGGATCCCCTCACACAAAATTTCCACAGTTGGCATGTCATCGGAAATCTCCCGACAGGCCGGGCTGTGAGTTTAACGATTCAGGACAGGGGTTGTGGGATGGCCTCTGCGATGATCCCGAAAATTTTCGATCCCTTTTTTTCCACAAAATTTCCTGGCCGCGGACTGGGGCTCGCATCCCTGTTGGGGCTGGCCCAAGCCCATGCTGCCGCCATTGCGGTGCGAAGCCAACCCGATGTCGGCACGGAATTTTCGTTACTCTTCCCTGCCACAATCCCCAGTCCTTCGACCAAGAAGGTACCGGTCTTCTCGATTCCGACTCAACATCCCTCACTGACCAAAAAACCGGTGGTGTTAGTCGTTGATGACGAAGAAGATGTGCGGGTGGCCTGTTCGATGATCTTTGAAGAAATGGGATTGCAAACCTTGGTCGCCTCGGATGGGCAAATCGGCATTCAGGTTTTTCAGCAATATCAACACGAGATCATGGTGGTGCTCTTGGATCTCACCATGCCCAATATGGATGGTCAAGAATTTCTCGAACACATCCAAGGCCTCAACGCCACGATTCCCGTGATTTTGTCAAGTGGATATACCGAGGAGGAAGCGATGAAAAGATTTCACAACCCGAGAATGGCGGCGTTTATTCAAAAACCCTATCAAGTCGAAACACTCATCGCCAAAGTCGAAGAGATCAGGCAAACACAAATAACCTCCTCCGACACCGGCCTGTAACAACCATCACAAGACGTTCATCTTCCACCCCTCACGATCCTGCACCTTGCATTACGGCTGATACCGATAGCCTCCGCTCATGTGGCGCTCAAGCGTCGAAGACAGTCCCAGATGATTCCGGTACAACGTGGAATTGACAATCGTCCCATTCTGAGGATCCAACTCCCCTGCCCGTTGGAAGTGCCGGGTTGCATCCTCATGCCGATCCATCTGGTGCAGCGCGAGTGCCGCATTAAAATGGGCCTCCACAAAATCAGGATCAATCTGCAAGGCTGCCTCGAACGACTCAAGGGCTTTCATCCATTGGCCAGCCTGGTATTGATTAATGCCGGTCAGATTCAAATCAGTAGCATTGGGATGCTCCATCGGGAGGGAAGCCAGAGGAACGGACTTGGATAAACAGCCACCTAACGCCAACCAACATAGAATCACAAGGAACACAGGTCGTCGAGACAGCTGTCTTTCTTCATTGGATCTGTTCATGTTACATACTCCTATCTGAAATTCGACCCTGGGTATTCCCTTTATTCGGAGTTATTGACGAGGCTTCCACATGACCCATTCGCATGACGTCATCATTATTGGAGGAGGGTCGGCCGGCTATGCAGCGGCTCGCACCGCCCAAGCCGAAGGTGCCAGTGTCGGCATTATCGACCAGGGGCCGTTGGGTGGCCTCTGTATTCTTCGAGGATGCATGCCGACTAAAACCATTCTCCGCTCCTCCGATATCGCGGCACTCATCCGTCGTGCGCCTGAATTCGGTCTGCATCCATCAAACCTCAAGGTGGACCTCGCAGCCATTATTGATCGAAAAAACCGGTTAATCAAGGAATTTGCTGAAGATCGCATTCAAGCGCTTCAACACCCTAAGTTTTCTCTTTACCAGGGACATGTGCATTTTGTTTCGCCGACTGCTATCCAGGCAGGACCGCACCGGTTATCCGCCAAGGCCTACATCATCGCGACGGGATCTGTGATCTCGCATATCCCCATTCCAGGGTTGGAAGAAGCAGGATACCTCACAAGCGATGAGGCATTAGAGCTTGATACCTTGCCTGAATCCATGATTGTTCTGGGCGGCGGGCCGGTCGCGTTGGAACTGGCTCAATTTTTCTCCCGCATCGGAGTCGAGGTGACTCTGATTCAACGAAGCAACCACATTCTCTCCGACGCAGACGAAGATCTTGTCGGGCCGGTTGAAGCGCACCTCCGGGCTGAAGGCATGAACGTCTACACCAATACACGCCTTCAACATGTCAGGACTGCCGGCGGAATGAAGACCGTTCACTTTCTGCATCAAGGTCAACCACATCATGTCACCGCCACCTCAATCCTCCAGGCCCTAGGACGCCGACCGAACATCGACGGACTCAATTTGGAGGCGGCTCAGGTAGCCCATCAAACGAACGCCATTTTCGTCAACAAGGAAATGAGAACATCTCAACCGCATATTTTTGCAGTTGGAGATGTCAACGGCGGGTATGAAATCGTCCATATCGCTATCGAAGAAGGGGAAATCGCCGGATGGAACGCCGTTCATCCCAATCTACCGGCCAAATATTTTTCTGACCGCCTCAAAACCCAAGTCGTCTTTACCGATCCACAGGTAGCCAGCGTGGGATTGTCCGAACGGGAATGCACTGACCGTCAAATCCCTTATCTTGTCGCTTCTTACCCCTTTAACGACCATGGGAAATCTCTCTGTCTGGGCGAAACGTATGGACACGTGAAAGTGCTCTGTCATCCTCAATCTGGTGAGATTCTCGGTGGCCATATCGTTGGACCGGAAGCTTCGGAACTCATTCATGAACTGATTGCCGTCATGCACTTTCATGGGACGGTCCAGGATCTTCTCCGTATACCCCATTACCATCCCACTCTCGCTGAGATTCTCACTTATCCTGCTGAAGAACTTGTGGGAAAATTGCCCGCGTAGATTTCTCGTGCGTATAAATAATACTCCCACAATCGGAATTTCTTGTCCGGTCGTCAAACCGGAATGAGATAGCACCCTTCGCTTCTCGAATTTTCCTCGTAACAAATGTCCCAGAATCAGGACTACAGCTCAATATCGCCAAAGACGCCACTGGATAATCAGTCGGAGAGTTTACAATCTCCTTCCTGACCCAAGAGGAATCTAGGCGATCCCGGTTGGCCAAGTGACACATTGCCGCAACCATAACTGGAGAATTACCATGAAAACCCACATAATGGAGCCTCACATGTCCCATCCGTCCACCACGCCAGCAGACTCACCTCATTCATTGATGGGAAAGATTCTCATCGGGTGCATTCTGCTGACAGGCATCGGTGCGTTTTTCTATTTTGATCTAGGCCACTATCTTTCGTTGGAGTCATTAAAAGCCAATCGAGACAGCCTATTAGCGTATACCGCCTCACATTATGGAATAGCGGTCGCGGGGTTTATTCTCATCTATATCCTCCAAACAGCCTTCTCGCTTCCCGGCGGAGCAATCTTAACGTTGACGGGGGGATTTCTCTTTGGAAGCCTGATGGGAACCCTATTCGTCAACATCGGAGCCACCGCCGGAGCCACGCTCGCCTTTTTGGCCGCCCGCTATCTGCTTCACGATTGGGTGGAGGGCAAGTTTGGCGACCGAATTGGACCCATTCAAGAAGGATTTGCCAACAATGCGTTTAGTTATCTCATGACCCTTCGACTCATTCCGGCCTTTCCGTTTTTTCTCGTAAACCTGGTCTCTGGCCTCACCCGTGTCAACCTCGGCACCTATGTCCTGGCAACATCCATCGGCATTATTCCCGGCAGCTTTGTCTTTGCCTTTGCAGGCCGTCAATTGGGCACCATCAATTCCTTGAGCGAAATTGCCAGTCCACCGGTCTTACTGGCCTTTACGCTCCTAGGCTTGTTGGCCCTAATGCCGGTGGCCTATCAGAAATGGACGAAGACAAAACGCGTATCCAACCGATCCTGATTTTCACCAGAGCGAACCTTTACCAAACTTGAGGCCTCACATGAACACCACACCATCATCAGCCCATACTGGTTTAGTCCTTCCCCAGGACTCCTATAACCAGGAGTTGGTCAACAATGTGCATCCGCCCCAATGGCGCAATCCCACGCCATCCGGACGATATAACCTCGTCATCATCGGGGCCGGGACTGCTGGCTTGGTCACCGCTGCGATTGCGTCAGCCCTGGGAGCCAAGGTGGCGTTAATTGAAAAACACCTGATGGGTGGAGACTGCTTGAACGTAGGATGTGTGCCCTCCAAAGGCGTCATACGGGCCGCGAAGGCCTGGAACGCCGTCAGAGAGGCCGAACAATTCGGGGTACATATTTCCGGTGAGGTCAAACAGGATTTTGGTGCAGCCATGGCCCGCATGCGAAAACTCAGGGCCCGGATCAGCCATGTCGACTCAGCTCATCGCTATACCAAACTGGGAGTAGACGTGTTTATCGGCAACGGCCGGTTCACCGGCTCAAGCACGATCGATGTGGAGGGAACCACACTGCAATTTGCCAAAGCGGTCATCTGCACGGGAGCCCGCGCGACAGCTCCACCCATTCCGGGCCTGGCCGACACCACGTATCTCACCAACGAAACCATCTTTTCCCTGACGGAACTTCCTCCGAGACTGGGGGTGATCGGTGCCGGCCCCATTGGCTGCGAGCTGGCCCAATCTTTTGCCCGATTCGGCAGCCAGGTGTTTTTAGTGGAAGCCATGCACGGCATTCTTCCCAATGAAGACCGCGACGCTGCCGACATCGTGGAGCAATCGATGTTGCGGGACGGCGTGCAACTCCTCTGTTGCGGAAAAGACTTAAACATTCACTCAGCCAAAGGCGCCAAGCACCTCGTGGTGGACTCGCATGGCACACATTATGACATCCCGGTTGATCAAATTCTGGTTGGAGTCGGCCGCAGTCCGAACATCGAAGGGTTGGAGCTGGAGACCGTTGGGGTCGAATATGACAAAACCGGCGTCAAGGTCAACCACCGGCTTCAAACCAGCAATCCCAAAATATTTGCGGCAGGAGATATCTGCTCTCCGTTTAAGTTCACGCATACGGCGGATGCGCAAGCGCAAATTGTCATTCAGAATGCCTTATTTCCTCACCCGTTCGGCCTCGGCTATGGCAGCACGGAACACCTGGTGATTCCCTGGGCAACCTATACCCAGCCGGAAATTGCCCATGTCGGTCTGTATGAAAAGGAAGCGAAGGACAAAAACATCCCGATCGATACCTTCACGTTTCATCTCAATGAAGTCGATCGAGCAATTTTGGATGGAGAGGATGAAGGCTTTGCCAGGGTGCACGTCAAGAAAGGAACCGATACGATTGTCGGAGCCACCATCGTGGCCTCCCATGCGGGCGATATGATAAGTGAGTTTACCCTGGCCATGAAGGGAGGCCTGGGACTCAACACCATCGCCAGCACCATTCACCCCTACCCGACCCAAGCGGAAGTCGTCAAAAAGTCGGCGAACGCCTGGCGAAAAACCACCCTGACGGAAGGAAAAAAACAGTTCCTCCGCAAACTCTTTGCATGGACCCGATAATGTCCTGTCCCATCAATCACGTGACACCCGTTGGTGGTGACCCATTGTCCCGCTCAGGGCAAACGGAGTCGGTTCCCACCTCATTGAAACACCACTCACGCGTATTCGGAGATTAGACATGGCATCCACCACACCCCGACCCGCCTTTTTCTGTGTCCTCACACTCATCTTAGGACTGTTGAGCCTGACCCATTCGACTGCGGCCATGGCAGAAGACCCTGACCAACTCGTCGTCGGCAACTTCTCTCTCGCCACCCCGGGAGGACCATTTCCGCAAGGATGGAAACCGCTGATTTTTGAAAAAATTCCAGAACATACTCAATACGACCTGGTCAACGACGAGCAGCAGGTGGTGGTCAAGGCCATCAGTCGTCAATCCTCCTCCGGCCTGACACGGGAAATCACGATCGACCCAAAGGAATATCCGGTGATTGAGTGGCGATGGAAGGTCGAAAATATTCTTCAGAAAGGGGATGTCGCTCAAAAATCAGGAGATGACTATCCGGCACGGCTCTACA
>DOFS01000452.1 GCA_003523945.1 Nitrospiraceae bacterium
CCTGATTGTGTTGGCCAATTATTTGGCGTTCTGGTTGAGATTTGACGGCCATCTTCCCCAAGACGCCACGCAACTTTTTCTCAAGACTTTGCCAGGTCTGCTTGTAATTCGTGGGATTGCCTTTGGGGTTTTTCGCCTGAATGAAGGGCTGTGGCGGTATATTAGCATCTGGGATTTAAAAAAAATTACGGGTGGGGTATTGGCTGGGACCGTGGTGTTCTATGGCTTCGTCAATTGGGGGCTTGGTATTCCCGGCTATCCCCGGTCCATTTTTATCATTGATAGTATCCTTTTAGTCGGATTTCTTTGTGGGATCCGGCTTGCTGTCCGAATCTTTCGGGAGCGAAAGGTTTTGAGAAAAACGAAACGTGTTCTCATTATTGGGGCTGGTGATGCCGGTGAAAACATCGTTCGGGAGATGCAATCACATTCCACCTCATCCTATACGCCCATTGGATTTGTGGACGATGATGTCTCCAAATTGAGCAAGCGCATCCATGGAGTAAAAGTTCTGGGAACACGCCAGGATCTATCACGCATTCTTCACACGCACTTACCGGAGGAAGTCTTAGTGGCCTTGCCTGGGACGAATTCAGCCGTTCTTCGCGACATAACGGCACTTTTGGCGCCATTTAACGTGCGTATCAAGACCCTCCCGAACTTGGGTGATATCCTGGAAGGCAAAGTCACGATCAATCAGATACGGGATCTCGCGATTGAGGATCTGCTTCAGCGTCCCCCTGTGGGGTTGGACCCCCAGCCCGTTCGCAATTTAATCGATGGGAAGCGAGTATTGGTGACTGGGGCGGGCGGGTCTATTGGTTCTGAGCTCTGCCGCCAAATTATCGCGCTAGGGCCTAAGACCCTCATCCTATATGAACGACACGAGAACAGTTTATACGCGATTGCGGGGGAGCTGACGGATCAAGGCCATGCCGGTGTGATTCATGAAGTGCTGGGAGATATCACGGATGTTCCACGTCTCCACGAGACATTCAAGACGTACCGTCCCGAGATCATATTCCATGCGGCGGCCCACAAGCATGTGCCGTTAATGGAAGCGAATCCCGGAGAAGCTTTTAAGAATAATGTCTTGGGCACACGTTTAGTGGCCGAAGCGGCCGCACACTTTGGTGTCGAGCATTTTGTCTTGATTTCAACAGATAAGGCTGTCAATCCATCCAGTGTCATGGGGGCGACCAAACGGGTGGCGGAATTGGTTGTCCAGGCCATGGCGAGTCAGAATCAGAGTCAAACGCGATTCCTGACCGTTCGCTTTGGTAATGTTTTGGGCAGTAATGGAAGTGTCGTGCCGCGCTTCCAAAAACAGATAAAGGCTGGGGGACCAGTCACGGTCACACATCCTGAGGTTCGGCGCTATTTCATGCTGATTCCTGAAGCGGTGATCTTAGTATTGCAGGCTGCTGCCCTTGGGGAGCAAGGCGCTATTTATGTCCTCGAGATGGGCGGACAAATCAAACTTGTGGATCTCGCGCGTAACCTCATTCGACTCTCTGGCCATGTGCCTGAAAAAAATATTCCCATCCAGTTTATCGGTCTTCGACCTGGAGAAAAGCTCGAAGAAGAATTGGTCGGGGAATGTGAGCGAGCTGTGCCTTCATCAATTGATAAGATCCTCAGGATTCAATCAATCCAGTCCCTTGATCAGGCATTCCTGACAAATATTCTGAGCAAGTTGGAGGATGTACAGATATTGGGCCATTCTCCCTCGGTGATTGAGCTCCTTCAGCAGTTGGTCCCGACTTTTCATCGTCCTGAAATTTTGGAACTGGCAGCAATGAGTGAGGAATATCAAATTCACTGATAAGATTGCCTAGCTAAAACCCGCGAGTTTGACGGATAGTGGGTGACAATAGGTTGATTCTCGATTCTGCTTGAAAGCCCATAGGATCCAAATTTCCTGTTATTCTTAATTTTCAGTTTGATTTATCCGAGAGGGCATAAAGCCTTAAGTTTGCTTGATCTTGATAAAAATTGTTTTTATAAGTTAATGTTTTTAGTTAGGGTAAAAAGTTGTGAAGAGATTACCCTTGTCTACAAGGGTCAGTTGCTGTGGTAAGTAAATTTACCTTCGTTAATAGCGGTAAAAAATGAAATATCGTTTAGAAACATATGCTTAAGTGAGTCGAGAAGGCTTTTTTAAATTTTTCCCCTGGTCGGATGGTGTTAATTGGGGTATCTAGAGAGGGTTTGCTACTAATGAAGGAACTTAAGAGGATGAGAATTCTATTTGTTGTGGCTACGTTTATTCTCCTGTGTGGCTGTAATTCAGGGTGGAAGGGAATGAAAACCGTTGATGCTTCGAATTTGGAACCAAATGGTTACCCTGCTCTTTCTGGAAAAACAAAAGTTGATCCTCCATCTTTAGTTCCTGGGCAAGAGCATGAAAAAATCAATGTCGATGATCCACGTTATATCATCCAACCTGGGGACCAATTAAGCGTAAAATTCTTTTTTAATCCGGAATTAAATGAAGAGGATTTAGTTGTGCGCCCTGATGGGCATATTTCCCTCCAATTGGTTCATGAAGTTAAGGCCGCAGATTTGACCCCCATTCAGCTTAAAAGCATTTTGGAGGAAAAATATGTTGGACAACTGAAAAATCCGGAGATTGCCGTCATTGTTCGTTCAGTCCGGGAGCCTTATAGAATCTATGTCGATGGGGAAGTCAAAACACCGGGAGAATATGAAATGGTCGGATCACTAAGTGTGTTGCAAGCAATTGCGCGTGCCGGGGGTATGAAGGAGGATACGGCTAAGAAAGGCGACGTGAAAGTAATACGTGAGGATCAAGATGGTCAGAGATTTGTTATTAATGTGGATTTGGACAGGGCTCTCAATGGAGGGGATTTGAGTCAGGATATTCGACTACTCCCGTCTGATATGGTCTATGTGCCAAGGTCATTTTGGTAGGTCAATGGGTTTGCTTGTGTAAGTAAGAATGTTGCCTGCATTTCCAGGCTCAATCCTTTTCTATATTAACAATGGAGATTAATGCCATTAAGAGAGATTTGTTTTGAAAAGGAATGAAAGGAATACCGTGAATATTACAAATATTCAATTAGCTTATCGATGGTTTTATAGACATTCTCTGATTAGGCCAAACACTGTGCCTGTTTTACTCGCACTCGTCCTCTGTGGGGGAATTTCCGTCCATCAGACACCCGCTTATGCCGACCCCGGATCAGTAGTAATCGGAAAGGCTTCGAACCCTGAAGATATAGAAAAAATTGAAAATGAAGTATTTTCGATTATGAAACAACAACTCCGTTCTTATCAACAAAGCCTGGAAGAATCCGAGGGGCGTCTTCAGGATTTTCAACGGAAGCATGGAATTATATTAATTGAAACGCAAATGAATCATCTTCTTCAACAGCGTTTATCTTTGGACGATTCATTAAAGCAGGCCGAAAACCAAGTCAAAGGCTTTCAAGAGAGACTTGCTTGGGTGCAGGGTCAGATAAGCCAAATTCCAGAACAGATCCCTCTTTCCAGTTCGGCTTCAGAGCAAGGGGTAGTTGGTGGGGCCAAGAATAATTTACTAACCCTGCAATTAAAAGAGCAGGAACTTTTAAACAAATATACCGAGAATAACCCTCATATTCAGTCAATTCGAAAAGAAATGGAATTGATTAATCAGTTCATAAAGGAACAGGAATCTCAAGTGGCACGTAGTGTATCCACTGGCAAAAATCCGCTCTATCTTGAGATGGAAATGCAATTATTTCACACCCAAGCCGATCTCGTATCAGCTGAAGCTCAGAGTGAAGTGATTAAGCAACAGATTGCTGGTGTGGACAAGGAACTGGATAGGCTGAGAAATTTGGGGCCGGAACTCGATGAACTTCGGCGCCAAGTCACAGCAGATGAAAAAAATTACATAAATTATCTCACCAAAGTAGGGAAGACGCCACCACAAGATTATCAAATTCAGGTTGGGGATCAGCTCGATATTAAATTCTTTTTCAATCCGGAACTCAATGAAACCGTTCTGGTCCGTCCTGATGGGCGTATCGCCTTGCAGTTGGTCGGTGAAATTACTGTTGTTGGACATACCGTGGAACAAATTCGAGCGATATTAATCAAGACATATTCCGGGCAACTCAAAAATCCTGAAGTGGCGGTCCTTCTTCGATCAACAAATGTGCCAGGGGAAGATTCCGGCACAACAGCTGCTGAAGGGAATTTTGGAGGGAAATAACATATGGAACCTGAAGTCTATGCGGCTGATGATGGTTTACCCTACCCCCTGGGAAGTGTACGAGATGTTCTGACCGCTCTTTTTAAGCATAAGACTAAGGTCCTCACTATTTTTCTGTTGGTTGTTGGCATTGTTGCAGGCTATGTCTTTACATTAGTCCCTCTCTATGAAGCTAAAACCAGTCTACTTTTGAAGCTTGGGAGGGAGCATGTATTTCGTCCTGAAGTAGGGAAAGAAGGTCAATTTGTTAAATATAATGAGGATGCTGCTCTTCAATCGGAATTAGAGATTATTTCTAGTAAGGACCTCATAAGGCGGGTCGTAAGCACTTTAGGTATTGAAAAAGTCTATCCGGAATTTTTAGACCCTTCATTGGAGATTCACGACCCTTTAGAAAAGGGGGTTTCAACATTTTTGAAGAATCTTCTACCCATCCCCGTCAAGGGTTCGAGCGTACTTGAAATATCGTATTTGAATCCCCGGCCTGAGGTTGCAGCTGAAGCACTCAACCTCCTTGTTGAATTACTGAAAGAGAAGCATCTTCAAGTGTTTAGCGATCCGAAGGCTTCATTTTTAACGAAACAATTACATACCTACCAGGAGAAATTGGAACAGTCAGAAGCAAATCTTCAGGCTTTTAAACATAGGCATGATCTTTCCTCCCCTCTTGTCGAACAGCAACGCCGTCTCCTGGATCAGCGGGCCACTCTGGATAGTGATTACAAAACCACCAAGAATAAGCTGCAAGGATTGGTAGGTAAAATCGCTTCACTTGATACTCAGATGAAAACCATTCTCGAAAGTATTTCTGATTCCACAGTGGAAGAAGGGGGAAACCTGGAAAAGGCCAAAGCGGAATTGTTTGCTCTGAGACGTGAAGAACAAAAGCTTTTAGCCAAGTACACCGAAACTAGTTTTCCTGTTTTAAGCCTTCGAACGGAAATTGACCAGGTGGAACAGTTTATTCTTGCCGAACAAAAAAACGAGCGTGCCAATACAATAGCAAGTGGAAAGAAAGCAATGTATAGCGAGCTTGAAAAGGAGAGACTGGGGGCCGTGTCCGAGTCAACAACCCTCCAGGCAAGCCGTGAGGTGATTGCCCTTCAAATGGAGGATCTTGACAAAAAAATCCAGAGACTTGACGAATTAAATAAAGAAATGATTGTCCTGGAGCGGCAGAGGGCAGCAGATGAGCAAAATTACAATTTGTATCTTTCTCGAGTAGAGGAAGCGAATGTATCTGAAGAAATGGACCGGCTCAAAATGGCCAATATTAGCGTGATCCAACGCGCAGAGGTCCCTGGAGGCCCAGCTGGACGTTCTCCAATACTGCTTGTAACGTTGGGAGCCATTTTGGGGATAATGGCTGGAGCCGGATTTGGACTTCTATTAGAGTACTTCCAAGGTGCCTATACTCGCCCTGAACAAGCGGCAAACGATTTAAACCTTCCCCTCCTGGCCACTTTTGGTCAAAAGCTGTAATAAGAAATTTATCACTATGTATCTAGCATTTTACGGACTCAAAAAAGAACCATTTCATACCACTCCTGACCCAAATTTCCTTTATCTGAGCCCCAGCCATAAGGAAGCGATGGGGGCTATTATCTATGGAATTGAGAGAAGAAAAGGTTTTGTCGCCATTTATGGCGAAGTCGGGGTAGGGAAAACGACGATTATTCGTGCGTATCTTGAAAAGACGAGTGACCGGAAACAGAAAACAGTCTACATTCTTAATCCAGTATTATCTTTTCATGGGCTTCTGACCGACATATTTCGAAGCCTGGACCTTGTCCCGTCTCATGATGATTCCGCTGAGATGGTCAATCAACTTCAGGAAGCGTTGATTCAAGAATACCGGCGGGATAGCACCGTTGTGCTGGTAATTGACGAAGCTCAAAATATGCCGGTTAAAACATTGGAGCAGTTGCGGCTGCTTTCTAATCTGGAAACATCCACAGACAAACTTATCCAAATTGTGTTAATCGGGCAACCAGAATTAACAACATTGCTGAATCATCCTACCCTGAAATCCTTAAACCAGCGCATTGCCCTCCGGGCAACAATCCATCCGCTGCAACAGAAAGAAAGCCAAGCCTATATTGAGCATCGGATTGCACTATCATCATCCACCGGGGCGCCTTTATTTACGCAAGGAGCCATGAAACTGATTATTCGTGAGGCTCAGGGGATTCCACGGAGAATTAATATTCTTTGTGATAATGCGCTGATTACTGGATATGGCAAGCAACAAAAACCGGTCTCTATTAACGAGGTGCGAGAAATTCTTGTTGACATGAATGGCTCTCGTTCCTCATATCTTGTGAAGTGGGCGGTCGGTGTTGCTGTGGTCATACTCTTAGCAATTGGTGCTTTTTTATTAAGCCCGATTTTTCTTCCTGGAAACGCTGGAGTATCCCAAGTAGGCCTGAGCGAACGTGACAGTCAGAACGTGAGGGCGACCTCCTCTGAAAAAATGTCTCAGGAAAGCATAGGTCAACCTGGAGAGCCGTTGATGCCTATGGCCTCATCTGGCTCAGAAATTGATAGACCTATTCCTCATACAGATAGAGGAGGGGATGGTGTTATGACGAAAACCCCAGTCGAAAAGGTAATAGAATCAGCCAAGTCTGATGGTAAAATCAGGGATCACACTGAAGCGGCTTCAAAGTCAAGCTCAGTTTTACCAGTTACCAGGGCCGTCAGAGAGGGGGATAATTTGAGTCAAATAGCCAATGAAGCCTATGGTTCTTCAAGCCGGCAATATGTGGAATGGCTCCGTCGGCATAACCCAGAAATCAGCGACCCCGATATCATTCTTCCAGGTCAAAAAATTGTGTTACCTGAGTACGTGAAAGAATAAGACAACATTATGAGTAAAATTTACGATGCTTTGCAGATTGCCTATGGGGAAAAGTTGGGTTCCGGGAATGAGTCCAAAAAAGAACCCATAGAAGTTCCTTCTGTATCGATCCCGTCGCCTTCTTTATTACAAGTTAGAAATACAACGTCTTGTCCAAGGCTTTATAATGAATCCGAATTGATGGTCATGGCACAAAACATTGCCGCACTTCTTCCAAGCCCTGACAAAAATGTCATTCAGTTCATCGGGTCAAGAAAGGGCGAAGGTACGTCCACGCTTGTTCGGGAATTTGCTCTGGTTTCCTCTCAGCACAGCAATAAGCCTGTCCTTCTTGTTGAAGCAGATCTTATGCACCCCTCGCAGTATCAGGCATTCGGGATCGAGGCCAAATCCCCTTTGGATCATGTATTAAAGGATGGGAAAGCCCTTGATGGGGTCGTTTCTCAGGTTGACCAATCGAATCTTTTTCTAGCTACATTATCTTCCAAAGTTCAATCAGCTCTTACAACACGAACTTTTTACAATCCTACTGATATGTGGAAAATTGTTCGTGAACAGTTTTCCCTCATACTCATAGATTCGTCTCCGGCCAATGTCACAGCAGATAGCTTGGCACTTTGTGAAACTGTTGATGGTATTGTGTTGGTGGTTGAAGCCGAACAAACCCGTTCGGCTGTCGCAAAAAAAGTCAGAGATCAGATTCTTATGCAGGAAGGAAATCTCCTTGGTATGGTGTTTACCAAACGGCATTTATACATCCCGGAATCTCTCTATAAATTCATTTAGGTTTCCCTTTCCTTCCAAACTGCCTGTTTTTCCTCTGTCGTTTAACTTCACATTACTTTTTTTATTGTTTCAT